>JAYSQD010000147.1:0-21383 GCA_043721835.1 Arenimonas sp.
TTTATCTCAGCGCCGAAGCTGGCCAGCTACCGGATGAGTCATTATTGATAACCAGTACCGAACAACTTTCATTGGCCCTGGCCAATTTACGACTGAAAGAAAAATTGAAACAGCAATCCATTCGCGACCCCTTGACCCACCTGTTCAATCGCCGCTATCTGGAAGAATCATTTGCACGCGAACTTGCGCGCTGCAAACGTAGAAACCTGCCCTTGTCATTACTGATGATCGATCTGGACCATTTTAAAAAATTCAACGATACCCACGGCCACCCTGGCGGCGATGCCTTGCTATCAAATTTCGGTCGGTTGCTAATCTCACTCTGCCGCCGTGAAGATATCCCTTGCCGCTACGGCGGCGAGGAGTTCGTCATGCTGCTACCTGAGTGCGATATTGATTGCGCGAAAACTCGTGCCAATACCATCAATCAAGCTACGGCAGAAATGCAGGTTAAGCATCAAAACTTAACTCTCAGTCCGGTAACCGCATCCATCGGTGTTGCGACATTTCATGAGCACGGCCTCGACCTGAGTGAACTTATCAAAGCGGCCGATGCTGCCTTGTATCGAGCAAAAGCGCTGGGGCGTAATCGCACTGAACTTGCCAATAGCGACATTTGAAATCAGGAGGGCCCTTGGGGCCGGAATAGATTCACCCGCAAGCGGCCTCCTACATCTGTGTTTTTATAGTCGCCCGGCTGAAAAATGCTCCTGCATTTGACCAGACATACGTCTGTTAAAAACCAGCACTTCCACCCTCCATGGCGGTCGCAAGCGGCCTCCTACCCCACCCAAACCCGGGCGTTGCGGAACATCCGCAGCCATGGCGAGGCTTCTTGCCAATCTTTGGGATGCCAGCTCATTTGTGCGCTTCGATGCACACGTTCAGGATGCGGCATCAGCAAGGTACTGCGACCATCGGTGCTGGTCAGGCCACTAATGCCTTCCGGTGAGCCATTGGGATTGAGCGGATATTGCGTGGCGACTTCGCCGTTGCCGTCGATAAAACGCAGTGCAATCTGTGCTTGCATAATATGTTCAGGCGCATCGAAAACGGCGCGGCCCTCGCCATGCGAGACCACGATCGGAATGCGTGAGCCCTGCATGCCAGCAAGAAATAATGAGGGCGATGCCTGTACTTCGACCAATGACAAGCGGGCTTCAAATTGTTCGGAACGGTTACGCAAAAAACGTGGCCAATGTTCTGCGCCGGGAATCATGGATTTTAATTGGGCGAGCATTTGACAGCCATTGCAGACGCCTAAACTAAAGCTGTCGCTGCGGGCAAAAAATTCCGCGAATTGTTGGCGGATGGCGGGGCGTTCCAGAATCGAAGTTGCCCAGCCGCGGCCAGCGCCTAAAACATCGCCATAGCTAAAACCACCACAGGCGGCGAAGCCTTTAAATTCTTGCAGATTAATGCGGCCCGAAATCAAATCCGACATATGCACATCGACCGCAGTGAAGCCTGCTTTATCGAATGCCGCGGCCATTTCCATTTGCGAGTTAACACCCTGCTCGCGCAAGATCGCAACGCGCGGGCGCACACCGCGATTGATATAGGGGGCGGCAATGTCTTCGTTTGCATCAAAATAAAGTTGTGGCTGCAAACCTGGCGCTTCAAAATCGCTGGCGATTTGTTTTTCGCTATCCGCGCATTCCGGATTGTCACGCAAGCGTTGCATGGCATGGGTAACTTGCCACCAGGCATCGAAGGCTTCTTGCCAGGACCATTCGACCACGGCTTCACGCTCTTGGCTAACACGAATGACCGCTTGCGAAATTGGCTTGCCAATAATTTGCGCGCAATGGGTCAAGTCGAAGCGGTTGATCAGATCGGCAAACGCCGCGCGGTCTTCGCTGGCGACCTGCACGATGGCGCCGAGTTCTTCGTTGAACAATACCTTGAAGGCATCTTCGCCCCAGGCATCGAGATGCAAATCCAGCCCTGAACGACTGGCGAATGCCATTTCACAAAGTGCAGTAAACGCACCACCGTCGGAGCGATCATGGTAGGCGAGCAGCAATTGGTCTGCACGGGCGCTTTGGATTAAATCAAAGAATGAATTCAGTAGATGGGCTTCGTCGAGATCGGGGCAAGCACCGCCAAAAGTTTCGTAGCACTGCGCCAAAACACTACCGCCTAAACGAGACTTACCTGCACCTAAACCAATCAACCATAAATCCGAATCAACATTTTTTTGCAGCTGCGGCGTTAGTTGTGTGCGCACATCATTGACGCGAGCAAACGCAGTAATGATTAAAGACACCGGCGACACCGATTTTTGTTCGATACCATCCACTTGCCATTGCGCCTGCATGGAGAGCGAATCTTTGCCGACTGGAATACTGATATCGAGCTCCGGGCAAAGCTCCATGCCAACGGCTTTTACCGCTTCAAACAACAGAGCATCTTCACCGGGGAAAGACGCCGCCGCCATCCAGTTTGCCGACAATTTTACTTCGGACAAACTCGCCACCGGTGCAGCAGCCAAATTAGTAATCGCTTCACCAACGGCCATGCGCGCGGCGGCGGCAGAATCAATCAAGGCCAATGGCGTGCGTTCGCCAATCGACATGGCTTCGCCAGCATGATCAAAGAAATCGCTAAGCGTAATGGCACAATCGGCGACCGGCATTTGCCAGGGGCCGACCATTTGATCACGCGCGCTCATACCACCAACACTGCGGTCACCAATGGTGATCAGGAAGTTTTTTGCGGCCACCGTTGGATGCGATAACACACGCAAACCCGCTTCATGCAAAGAGATTTCCGTGGTGTCGAGTTTTGGCCAGCGAATGGCGGCAGGCTGATGAGTGTCGCGCAACATTTTCGGTGCGTTGCCAAACAGCACGGTCATCGGCATATCGACGGCTTTCTCGCCGCTCGCCGATTGCAGAGTCAGATGTTCGTTTTCAGTGGCAATACCGACAATGGCATACGGGCAACGCTCGCGTTGGCAAATGGCTTCAAACTCGGGCAAATCTTTCGCTGCAACGCCGATGACATAACGCTCTTGCGATTCATTGCTCCACAATTGCATCGGCGAAAGCGATGGATCATCACTCGGTAATTTTTCGAGTTCGATAATGCCGCCGACACTGGAATCATGCAGCAACTCGGGAATGGCATTGGATAAACCACCGGCGCCGACATCGTGGATACATAAAATAGGATTGCGTTCGCCCAAGGCAACGCAGCAATCAATCACTTCCTGGCAACGTCGCTCCATTTCCGGGTTGTCGCGTTGTACCGAAGCAAAATCCAGCGCCTCTGACGACTCGCCTGAGGCGACCGACGAAGCCGCACCGCCACCCAAGCCAATCAACATGGAAGGTCCGCCAAGTACCACAACAGAATCACCCGCTGATAATAAAATTTTCTTGACCAGATTCGGTTCGACCGCACCCATACCGCCGGCCAACATGATTGGTTTGTCATAGGCACGAACTAAACCGGGCGTTGCTGTCGGCAATTCAAAACTACGGAAATAACCGCATAAATTCGGTCGGCCAAATTCATTATTGAAAGCGGCACCGCCGAGTGGACCATCGAGCATGATTTCAAATGCCGAAGCCATGCGCGGGTTTAGAGAACGCGGTTTTTCCCAAACTTGCGGGCTGCCCGGGATACGCAAATGCGATACCGAAAATCCGCTCAAGCCCGCTTTGGGTTTGCCGCCGCGACCAGTTGCGCCTTCGTCACGAATTTCACCACCAGCCCCGGTACTCGCACCGGGGAATGGTGAAATAGCGGTCGGATGATTATGGGTTTCCACCTTGATACAAAACGCGCTGTCATAAGAAGCACTGCGTTTATATTCACCGCTATGCAAATCGGGGCGAAAACGTGTGGCGGCAAAACCCTGCACTACGGCTGCATTATCTTTATAGGCACTTAAAGTTAATTGCGGAGATTTTGCATGCGTGTTTTTGATCATTTGAAACAGTGAATGCGGTTCGGCGTCACCATCAATAATGTAATTGGCATTAAAAATTTTATGACGGCAATGTTCCGAGTTCGCTTGTGCAAACATCATTAGTTCGGCATCGGTCGCGTCGCGTCCCATGTCGCTGTAACAAGCTTGCAGGTACTGGATTTCATCCGGCGACAAAGCCAGGCCAAGCCGCGAATTGGCTTCAGGCAAATGCGCCATCGCAATATGCTGCAATTTACCAGCCGGCAAATGGGTGAATAGTTGCGCTGCTTTTTCGCGAGATGACAGCAAGGATTGCGTCATAGGATCAAACAGGGCGCGCTGTACTTTATCGAAACTTTCATCGGACGTTTGCGGCATACCGCTGATATCCAAACGCAGACCACGCTCGACGCGTTTTACTGGGTGACCGGCACCGCGCAGAATTTCAGTGGCTTTACTGGCCCAGGGCGAGAGCGTTCCCAAACGCGGTGTAACAAAAACGCTTTGGGCATCGTTCTGCAATGCTTCAGTAGCCGGGCAGCCTTCCAGAATCCGGCCAATGGCAGCGCTATCGAGCGCTTGGCCAATATCGGGTTCCAGAAAATAAATATGCCAAGCGCCTTGGATGCGAATGCTGGGGGCTAACTGGCGTAAACGTGTTTCAAGACGGTCGCGACGAAATGGCGACAGAGCGGCGAGGCCCTCAAGGACGATCATGTCCAAAAAATCCGTATATTCGGGGCTTCCATTCTAACAGGCTGGGGATTATTGGCCCAGTAGGGGCGATTCAAGAATCGCCCGATAATTCCGCTACGGTGCTAAGACAATGCCTTATTTAGCAGCAGTTTTCGCTAATTTGTCCAAGGTGGCGAGCATTTGCGCGGGTGCTAGATAACCGCCAATTTGCGAGCCATCCGCCGAATAGACGGCGGGCGTACCATCAAAACCGATTTTTTGGCCGAGTGCGTAATCGGCAGCAATCGGATTGGCGCAGGTTTTTTTCGCCAGTGGCTTGTCATTTTTTGCATCGGTCAAGGCTTTACGGCGATCGGCCGAACACCAGACACTAATCGCTTTTGTTGCGGCCTCGGAGTCCATGCCGGCACGTGGATAAAACAGATATTCCACACTGATGCCAAGCTTGTTGTAATCGGCAATTTGCGAATGCATTTTGCGGCAGTAGCCACAATCGATATCGGTAAATACGGTGACGCGATGCTTGGGATTGGCTGGCGAAAAGATAATGCGGCGATCAACACCAACCTTCGCCAAAATACTTTTCCGAATCATGGTTTGGCTGCTTTCCGTCAAGCTGGTACGGGTGCTTAAGTCAAACAAGCTGCCTTGAATCAAGTAACGACCATCGGCTGAGACATAAACGACACGGGCACCCATGGCAACTTCACGATAGCCAGGGATCGGCGATGCCTTGATGCTGTCAATTTGTGCGTCGGGCATGGCTTTTTCTATCGCCAGACGGACTGCCGAATCATTTGCACCGGCAATCGGTGGTGCAGGTTTATTGAGCCGTGGTTGCGCCGTAGCGACAGACATCGTGAATGCAAAAAAAAGAAACAAAGATGTACGAACTAGGCGCATTGTCTGGAGACCTTGAAAGAATCTAGAAGTTGACCCGCATGCAAGCAGGTAGTTCAGGCATTTTGCCATGAAACGTCCATTATGGTGTTTGCCGGATGTGAACAGGCGACCAATAATGATAGTGATACCGTTTTCAAAGAAAAGCTCTCCCGCATAAGCTCATTTCCGTGGGAGCGCCCGTCAGGCGCGAATAGTTTGTCCAATAGCCGATTACAACTCAAAAGTTAAAAATTAAAAATTAAAAAAATTGTCGTCCCCGAATGCTCTAATCGGGGACCCAGCGGCTTCATCGAGCAATGGCGCTATATCCGCGCCTATGCGGGGAAGACCGTATATTTCATGAGTACGACTATCTGATGCATTCGCGCCTGACGGGCGCTCCCACGATATTTCAATACCACTCATGCTCGCGGATGATGGGCTTGGTGCAAGCGCTTCAAGCTTTCTTTGGCCACCAAGGTGTAGATTTGCGTGGTCGATAAAGAGCTATGACCCAGCAGCATTTGCAAGGCCCGCAAATCGGCGCCATGGTTGAGTAGATGCGTAGCAAAGCTGTGGCGCAAGCCGTGTGGGCTAACCTTGCCGCTATCAATGCCGACCTGCACCGCCATTTTTTTTATCAAACTCCAAAATTGCTGTCGTGTTACTGGTTCGGCACCGATATTTAGAAATAATAATGCCTGATTTTTTTTCTGGCAAAACACCGGCCTTGCTTGTTGTAAGTAGCGCTCCAACCAATGCTGGGCCTCTTCACCCATCGGCACTAGACGCTCTTTGCTGCCCTTGCCCATAACGCGCAATACACCTTGCCGCAGATTAATCGCGGTACTTGGCAAATTCACCAACTCACTCACCCGCAAACCGGTGGCATACATTAATTCGATCATGGCGCGATTACGCAAACCAAGATCGGTGCTCACATCCGGGCCGTTTAAAAGCGCTTCAATATCGCTTTCAGACAAGGCCTTGGGCAGGCCTTTGCTTAATTTTGGCAATTCAAGGAAAGCCGTCGGGTCTTCATTGATAACTCCGAAGCGAAGTTGCTGCGCATAAAAGGACCGCAATGCCGATAACAAACGCGCATTGCTGCGTGCGGCGTAGTTTTGCCCGCTGCGTTCGGAAAGATAATCAAATAGATCTTGGCGTTTTACTTTCAACAAATAAGCCGAGCGCCCTTGTAACCAACGCGACAAGCCTTCCAAATCATTACGGTAACTGATTTGGGTAGCTCTGCTTAAGCCGTTTTCGGCCCAGCTACGCTCTAAAAATTGTTCGATAAGCACGACTTCCGATTCTGCAACCGGTGGTAATGCCTGAGCCTGCATTCGGCGGTCGGTGATGGATTTGGATTTATTTTTCACGGTGAATAGTAATCATAATTTTGTACCCGTAGGGGCGCATGCTTGCTGCGCCCGTGGACCATCGGATAAATTTTGGCGCAGCAAGCAGGCGCCCCTACAATCCTTTCAAAACCTCGTTATGCTATGCCAATGAATACTATTACCACATCCACACAACGCGATTCGGCTTATCCGGCACATTTGGGCTGGCGAATAATGGCCATTATTTATGATGCGCTGCCTTGCGCGGCATTACTTTTCGTTAGCAGCATTGTTTTGCTTGCGCTGCATGGCGGCAAACCGGCAGTGCCCGGCACAGCCTGGGCCTTGGTCACTATATTGGTTTATTGGTGCGTGGTTGGCTGCTATTGCGTTATCTCATGGCGTCACGGTGGGCAAACCATGGGCATGCGGCCTTGGCGTTTACTGGTGTTAAATCGGGAGGGCAAAAATGCAAGTTTGAAAATGCTTTTTTTGCGTTATGCCATTGCTTCACTTAGCGGCGGTCTGGTGTTGCTATGGTGTTTATTCGATGCACAAAAACGCGGTTTGCATGATATTGCCTGTGGCACCTTGATGGTCCGGAAAGAAGCTAGCGCAAGCGCCGGAAAAGAAAAACACTCAGGCCAATCAACATAAGTGGTGGCAACGCCAATGCTATGCGTACATCAAAACGATAGACGCTGGCTAAATCGACAAATAAACGCTGCATGATCAGAAAGCTAATGCCGATCACAATACCAAAGAACAAGCGCTTCCCGAACCCACCCGAGCGCAAAGAAGAAAAAGCAAACGGCAAGGTAGCCAAACAAAGTGCAAATACGTTGATCGGATAAAACCATCGCTCCCAATAGGTGCTTATAAATCTATCTGCGTCCAATTGGTTGCGCTGCAAATAATTAATATTGTTAAGCAATTCCTTGGTACTTACAAAGCCGCCACGAAACAGTGCGGACTCCAAAGCTTTTCTATCCAAACCACTCGCCCAAAACCATTCTGGCAGCTTCGTAATAATCGCTTCGTTCTGTTTGAAATCGGTACGCTCTACCGAGCTTAGTTGCCAACCTTTTTCTAATCTCAAGGCAGTTTTTGCTGTCGTCAAACTAATCAATCTACCGTCGTCATTTATTTCAAATAAACGCACGCCCTGCAACTCTACGGTAAGCGCATTATTAAGCATCTTTTCGCCACCGCTGTGAGCATTTAGAAATATTTTTCCTTCGCGTGCCCACATGCCCGAGTAACGCGCCATGATGACTTTATTGGATTTAGCTTCATTAAGAATACTTTCACCGTGTTGTTCACTGGCTGGCGCTACTTTTTCCATATTGAGCATCATCAATGCTGTCAGCAAACCTAATGCAATCAGCGCGCCCAAGCCGATACGTAATTTTGAAATCCCAACGGCCCGCATCGCCGTTAGCTCTGAACCGGAGGCCAAACGGCCCAAGCCCAGCAAACAGCCAATAACAGCTACGTAAGGAAACAGCACATATAAGCGACGAGGAATAGTGAAAAATATATAGAGCGCAGCGTGGCTGATGGTGTAGTTACCCTTACCTACCGAGCTCAATTCATTGGCAAAAGCACCGATGACGTCAAACCCCAGCAGCACGGCCCAGACCGCGAGTGTTGATACCAATATATTACGCGCCAGGTAGCGATCGATCAGACCCAATGCATTCATGCTTGTGATCTTTTTGATGGTGAAGCCAATTTGCCATCGCGCGAAAACATCCACATGGCCAAGCCCAACATAGGCAAATGCAACCACCACAAACCAAGCCAAGCGGGTATTGCATTACTTCCAATATATTTGGCACCAATCAACATTAAATTCATTCCAACCAAGTAACTGAGGAATGCTAAAATCAGGCGTCCGTAATGCGCCTGTCTTGGCTCACTGCGGGCTAAAGGCAAAGCCAGAATAGCCAAAATTAAAGTAAAAATAGGCATCGCAAAACGCCAATGTAATTCTGCCTGCGCCAGCGGGTTTTTGTCGTTGAATAAAGACAGGCTGCTGCGAATTTCAACCGAATTATTTTGTTGTTGCTCTCGATCGGGAACACGAATTTCATTTTTCTCAAAATGCATCATGCGGTAGTCTTTTTTGTCGTAACTACCTTCTACACGATAACCTTCATGCAGGCGAAGTATCCGCTGATTGTCGCCTTCGAGCTCCAGATTGCCAGCTTTTGCCGTAATCACGTCGAAACGCCCATCGCGTTCGGTCAAGCCGAACATTTTTCCAAATTTAGTACCGTCTGTTGCGAGTTCACCGACATATAGAATGCCGCCGCGCCCCGGCAATTCGACAAAACGACCGGCTTCTAATCCTGCGATCAGGAAAGACCGATTAGCGACATCAATCATTTCTTTGGCTTTGTTGGATGCCCACGGCCCCCACCAAAGTGAACAACAGGCAATAAAAATTAGTACCGGCCAGAGCAAACGTGAAATTGGTCGCCACAGTGTTTTTGGACCAATACCCACCGAAAATAGGACTGCCATTTCACTGTCAGCATACAAGCGCCCAATTGAGAGCAATAAGCCAAGAAATAAAGCCAGTGGCAGCACCAAAGGTAACCAGCGCAGGGTTCGCAGACCCAATTGAGATAATAATAAGCTGGCAGGCACCCGGCCACGGGCAATTTCCTGCACTAGGTCGGCAAATAGCGCGCCCATGCTGACAAGCAAAAGAATGATGACCACCGCAGCGAAGGTCGATGCAAATTCACGCCAGAGATATCGTTCAATTAGAGGCATTGGTTTTAGTTTAAACTTAAGGGCTTGCAAGCCGGGCCCGCGGGGCCCATCTCAACAATTCCCCCTATTGTACGGAAAAACATCCATGGCCCTCGAATTTCAGATAAATAGCCAAAACCCTCTTCAAACCGAAACCGATTGTTTAGTGGTGGGTGTTTATGCCGATAAAAGCCTGAGTCCGAGTGCAAAAGCGCTCGATGAAGCCAGTGGCGGCCGTTTAACTGTCTTATTAGATCGCGGCGATGTCTCCGGCAAAACCGGCCGCACCAGCTTTTTGCATGACATTGCCGGCGTTAAAGCGCCGCGCGTATTGGTCGTAGGCTTAGGCGAAGCCGCTAAATTTGCAGTGCCGCAATACATCAAAGCGATGGCCGATGCCGTGCGTGCTTTGCGCATTGGCCCAGCGAAAAAAATATTAATCACGCTGAGCGAACTCAGTGTAAAAGAGCGCGATGTCGATTGGGCCATGCGCCAAGCCGTTATCGCTGCCGATCATGCCGCTTACGAATACACCGCTACCCGCAGCAAAAAAGCCGAAGTTACCTTGCAGCATGTCAGCCTGCAAGCCGATGCCGCGCAGGCCAAGGCACTCGCTAACGGTATTGCCATTGCGACCGGCGTGCAGCTTACGCGCGAACTCGGTAATTTGCCGCCGAATATTTGCAATCCAGAATATCTTGCGCAACAAGCTCGCAAAATTGCCGCCGAACATGAAGGCGTAACTTGTGAAGTACTAGAACGCGCCGACATGGAAAAACTCGGCATGGGTTCCTTGCTCGCGGTTGCACGCGGTTCCGCCAATGCACCCAAACTAATTGTTTTGAAATGGAATGGTGGCGGCGAAGCAAAACCTTATGCGCTGGTAGGCAAAGGCATTACGTTTGATACCGGCGGCATCAATTTAAAAACCGCTGGCGGCATCGAAGAAATGAAATACGACATGCTCGGCGCAGGTACGGTAATCGGCACTTTTTTAAGCGCCGCGCTGATGAAATTGCCCTTGAATTTAGTCATGGTCGTCGCCGCTGTTGAAAACATGCCTGATGCCGATGCGTATCGTCCAAGCGATGTGCTCATCTCGATGAGCGGCAAGACCATTGAAGTCGGCAATACCGATGCCGAAGGCCGTTTGGTCTTGTGCGATGCACTCACTTACGTTCAACGCTTTGAGCCACAGGCCACCGTTGATGTGGCAACACTCACCGGCGCCTGCGTTGTTGCACTCGGCAAATATGCGACCGGTTTGATGAGTAAGCATGACGATCTGGCCGATGAATTGTTTCAAGCCGGTGAGCAAGTATTTGATCGCGCATGGCGTTTGCCGCTGTGGGACGAATATCAAACCCTCATTGATTCCGCATTCGCCGACGTTTACAACATTGGCGGAAAAGGTGCTGGCGCGATAACTGCCGGTTGCTTCCTTGCACGCTTTACCGAAGGCCAACGCTGGGCACATTTGGATATTGCCGGTACGTCTTGGGAAGAAGGCCGTAAAGGCATGGCCAATGGCCGTCCGGTTGGCTTGTTGACGCAGTGGTTGCTCAATCAAACAAAAGCCTAATCTTGTCGTATTCTAAAACCCTGACATCCCCTCTCCCCACGGGAGAGGGTTAGGGAGAGGGTACGAATACGCCGGATATCACTCGAAGAACCCCAATGCGCGCCGACTTCTACCTCATCGCAAAACCCCGCTTTATCGAGAAACCACTACTGCTGGTTTGCGAACTGGCGCGTAAAGCCCATGACAGCGGCCAGAGTTTGCTAATTTTAGTGAACTCGGCAACGCAGGCAGAAGTGCTGGACGATTTATTGTGGGAGTTTGATCCCGATGCCTATATCCCGCACCAAATTGCCGGGCATGATGAAGACGATGACATTACGCCGGTATTAATCGTCGCACCGGAAACCGATATCCCGATGCGTACATTGGTGTTGAATTTACGCAATGAACCCGTTGTCGGAAATGTCGAACGAATTTTAGAAGTGGTACCAGCAGATTCATCATCCCGCGAACCCCTGCGCGCTCGCTGGAAACATTATCAATCGCTTGGATTTGAATTAAAAAAAATTGATATGTGATTTACATAAAATATTGCGTGGGCGAATCGTAGGTCGGGCCCCGGCCCGACGCTCTTAAAGATTGCGACGGTGTTGAAATATTTCGAAGGTGTTGAAAGATTGCGATGGTGTTCATGTCAGGCCGTGGCCCGACCTACGCACTCGCGACCAATGCTTCAACCGCATCAATCGCCTTCGGTACTTTATCACTCAATACTTGCGGGCCTTTGCTGGTGATCAAGACATCGTCTTCAATGCGAATACCAATGCCCTGATATTTTTCCGGTACACCTTTGGTGCCCGGTGCGATATACACGCCCGGCTCGATGGTAAATACCATACCGGCTTCAAGCTCGCGAAAATCACCGGCAATTTTATATTCGCCAACATCATGCACATCCAGACCCAGCCAATGTCCGGTTTTATGCATATAGAATTTTTTGTAATCGCCGGATGCTAAATTTTGTTTCAAGCTGCCTTTCAACAAACCCAATGACAATAAACCCTCGGTAATGACTTCGACGGCGGCATCGTGCCCGGCGATCCAGGCTTGGCCAACGACGGCTTTCGATAAGGCAGCGACTTGAGCATCCAACACGATTTGATACAAGGCACGTTGTTCCTTTGAATAACGACCATTCACAGGCCATGTGCGAGTAATGTCGGATGCGTAATAACCGTATTCGGCGCCGGCATCGCATAATAATAAATCGCCGTCTTTCAAGCGGGCATTGTTCGCACGATAATGCAGTACGCAGCCATTGGCTCCGCTGCCAACAATCGGTTCGTAGGATGCGGTGGCATTACTTTTCTTGTAGCAATATTGCAATGCCGCTTCAATTTCGTATTCATGCACACCAGGTTTTGTCGCACGCATCGCGGCGATTTGCGCTTCGGCGGCAATATCGGCCGAGCGCTGCATTAATTTGATTTCGTCCCTGCTTTTGAACAAGCGACATTCGTGCAATAAATGGCCGAGCTCAAGAAATTCATGCGGCGGCTCCGAGCCCATTCGCATTTGCGCGCGGGTGCGATTCAGCCAGCCGATCAATTTCAAATCAAATTCTTTGTCGCGACCAAAATGGTAATAAACCCGACGCCTGCCCTCGAGCAAGCCCGGCAAAATATCATCAAGATCATCGATTGAATATGCATCGTCCATGGCAAGACTTTCCACCGAAGCTTCCGGGCCAAGCCGCGGGCCGTCCCAAGCTTCGCGCTCAAAGTTTCGTTCGCGGCAAAATAATAAATTCTCGCCATGCTTGCGGCCGGGCACCATGACCAATACCGCTTCGGGTTCGGCAAAGCCGGTTAAATACCAAAAATCGGAATCTTGCCGATAGGGATAATGGGTGTCGTTGCTGCGAATGCGTTCCGGTGCCGACGGCAAAATAATGATGGCGTCTTCCGATGCCATTCGCATTAATAGTTTGCGACGCTTAACGAATTCTTTCTGAGAGATCATGATTTTGGACTAGTTTAATTTTCTGCGATGGCGTGGACCCAATACACAATCACTATGCACCAGCATGGCAGCAACACGAACAAATTCGGAGACTTCTTCAAAAGCTTCTTCATCGCTATCGGCATCTTCGTAGCTCAGATCACTGGCGGCAATACGGCCTAAATCGCTTAAAGCATCCTGGGTTTCTTCCGACATTTTTTTCATGTCGGCACCGGACAAACCAACGCCGCCTAAAAAACCACGGCACCAAGACAACAAAGCGTCGCCACGCTCGGCAACGGGCGCGTCGCTATCTGGCAATAATAAATCAAATTCAAACTCTTCCGAAGCCAAACCAACACAGGTAGCGGCATATAATTGTGCCAGATCGGTGCCCGGCTCGACTTCATGAATAGCATCGTCGCTTAACACCAGGCTCAGCCAGTTTTCTGCATTCGCCTGCCCGCCACCACAAAGATAGCCACACAAACTGCCATGCAATTCGGGCGCTTCAACCCCGAGCGTATTCATAAGTGGCGATTGCGCCAAGGTGGCATATAAGGGAAGTACCGGCTGATTCATGAAAACCCCAACGAGAAGCAATCCCGTATTCTAGCAAGCGGGAGAAACGTCTTGTTACATTGTGCCTTCGCCCACTACACTGCGAGTCGGGGAAACATTCATAAAGGGGCTAATTGGTGCCATTGAGCGATATACCAGCGAATTTTTTGGCCCGCCGCCTCTTTTTGACGGGCACGTTGGGTATTTTTTTAGCACCAGATTATGCTCACGCTGGCGCCGCAAATAGCTACAGTGCCGCTAACGCCGCCCCTCAGATAGCATTAATTGTTACTGCGCTTTTTTTAGGCCTGCTGCTCTGGCGTATTTGGCGTCGCCGGGTCACACAAGAAGCGGCATTACTCGAAGAAATCAGTGAACGCGAAGCCCGCTTAAATCTGGCACTTTGGGGCTCGGGCGATGAATTCTGGGATTGGAATATTCCTGAAAATAGCCTTTACCGCCTAGGTGCCAACCAATTGCTCGGCCAAGGTGCTTCTGAATCGATGAGCACCGACGATTGGCGTACCAACTCGCTACATCCCGATGATTTACCGCGCGTACAAAAATTACTGCAAGAACATTTAATCGGCCTCAGCGAAGTATTTGAATCGGAACACCGTATTCGTAATAGCAATGGCGAATGGATTTGGGTTCGCTCGCGCGGCAAATTAGTTGAACGCGACTCTGAAGGCAACCCTCTGCGCATGGCAGGCACCGCGAGAGATATCACCCTGAGTCGTCGCGCCGAACGCGAACGTCGGGTAGCGCTCGAAGTATTGCGCAGCATGAGCGAAGCGGTTGCCGTGATTGATCTGGACTTCAGTTTTATCTCGGTGAATCCGGCCTTCTCGCGCATCACCGGTTATAACGAAGAAGAAGTAATCGGACAAAACAGCAGTATTCTCGATTCCACCCAACATGGCGTCGATTTTTATAGACGTGTGCGCGACATTCTTGAACGCACCGGTCATTGGGCTGGCGAGATGTGGCAAAAACGCAAAGACAGCGACGAGTTTCTGGGTTGGATTGAAATGTCGGAAGTGCGCGATGCCCACGGCGTACGCAGCCATTTTGTTGCGGTAGTGAATGACATCACCGACAAAAAACGCGCCGAACAGGAATTGCGCTATCTGGCAAATTACGACACGCTAACCGGCCTGCCCAATCGCGCCCTGTTATCAGAAAGATTAGGTCGCGCCATCGTGCGTGCGCGCCGCCAGGAAACCCGCGTGGCAGTTTTGTTTTTGGATCTCGACCGTTTCAAAGACATTAATGACTCGCTCGGCCATGCCGCTGGTGACCGCTTATTGAAAGCCGCCGCATCGCGCATTCAAGCAACCGTAGGCGCATCCGACACTGTTGCAAGGCTCGGCGGCGATGAGTTCACAGTGATTCTTGAAGACGTCGAGAGCTTGGCTGCGGTCGAGCGCATGGCACGCGAAATTCTAACGGCGTTTTCAATGCCGCTTGAAGTCGATGAACGGCATGATGTCAACATCACGCCATCGCTCGGCATTAGCCTATATCCTGATCACGCCTTGGTACCGACCGATTTATTGAAGTTTGCCGACACCGCGATGTATCAAGCCAAAGCCGTGGGCCGCAACACCTTCCAGATTTACAATGAAACCATGGACGCCGAAGCGCGTCGGCGTGCACAGATTCTTACTTGCTTGCGCAAGGCTTTGGACAAAGGCGAATTCCGCCTTGTTTATCAACCTCGCATGTCATTGGCCGATGGTCGCATTACCGGCGTTGAAGCCTTGTTGCGCTGGCATAGCGCGGAGCTTGGCGACATTAGCCCGGTCACGTTTATTCCCCTCGCAGAAGAAAGTGGCTTGATTCTTGCGATCGGCGAATGGGTTCTGCAAGAAGCCTGCATGACGCTGAAGCGCTGGCGCAAACACGAGCTCACGGAATTGTCGATGGCAGTCAATGTCTCGGTCATGCAATTGCTGCGCGGTAATTTGCCGCAAACGCTTAAACGTATTCTTGAAGAAACCGAAATCCCGGCCAATCGCCTGGAATTGGAGCTCACGGAAAGCATGGTGATGGAAAACGCCGAACAAGCCACCGTGGTGCTCAATGAATTACGTACGCTGGGTTTAACGCTGGCCATCGATGACTTCGGCACCGGTTACTCGTCACTGGTGTATTTGAAACGCCTGCCAATCGATACCCTGAAAATTGATAAAGCTTTCATTGGCGACCTGGACCACGACCCGGACGACGAAGCGATCACCGCCACCATCATCACCATGAGCCACTCACTAGGTTTGAACGTGATTGCAGAAGGCGTAGAGACCGAACAACAGCTGCGCTATCTGCGTGAACAAGGCTGCGATGAAATCCAGGGCTACTGGCTGTCACCGCCAATTGACGGTCACCGCTGCCTGGCCTTCATCCGTAGCTGGCAGCCCAGCACGGTAGCGGCGATTCCAGCACCGTATTAATGCTAGATTGCTTGACCACTGGTTGAACTGACACTATCGTGAATACTATGAACCTGCCTGATGCGCATCAACAAATTAAAGCCTTGGCCGAACGCGTAGATCGTTTGATTGAAGTATCGCGCCGTCTGCAAGACGAAAATCGTAGCCTGCGCCAGTGTCAGGAACAATTGACCAATGAACGCTCGCAGTTAATGAGTAAAAACGAACTGGCACGCTCGCGGGTTGAAGCGATGATTAGTCGCCTCAAATCATTGGAGCAAAACGCGTGAGTACACCGATCAACGTAAAAATTCTTGATCGGGAATTTACTGTCGGCGTTGAAGCCGGTGAGCAAGAAAGTTTATTGGCCTCGGCGAGTTTTCTGGATGCCCGTATGCGCGAAATCCGCGGCAATAACCGCATGGTTGGGGTCGAGCAAGTAGCCGTATTGGCAGCACTCAATCTGGCCCATGAATTTTTGCAACTCAAAAAAGCTGCCGACGACCGCGACGGTGCGCTACATCAAACCTTGGGCGATATGAATCGAAAACTTGATGGCTTATTCGATTCATTGCCTAGATAAATTTAACATAATTAGTTCAATATAATTAATTCAACATGAATATGAATTCGTTGATTGAATTCACATTGTTTTCTAATTTTGGTTCTATACTATGTTTGTGTCCTCTGCTGTGTTTGACAGCGTACGCAAACATTTCGCCTTGACCCATAACTACGGCCCGGGAATTTGTTGACGACGACGGTGTGCATGTCCGCCCAGTTGCGGGAAGCCTGAAGTTTTCGTCCAGATGCCCACTTGATCCCTCTTGGATCAAGG
The DNA here is from genome assembly GCA_043721835.1 of Arenimonas sp. GTDB lineage: Bacteria > Pseudomonadota > Gammaproteobacteria > Xanthomonadales > Xanthomonadaceae > Arenimonas. The sequence continues at coordinate 16,958 of JAYSQD010000147.1, forward strand.
TCGTTTCGTACGCATCGGCATGGTGGAGGATGCAATTTTGAATTCAAGTTCAGTAACAAATTCTGACCCACATATCCACGCAGAAAAAAAACGTCTGCGGCACAATTTCAAGACCAAGCGTTTGGCAATTTCTGCCGCACAACGCATGCAAACCGCTGAATCTATTGCACAACAACTTATTAAACTGCCTGAGTGGATGCCTGCCAATTACATCGCAGGTTATTGGGCAACACAGGGCGAAGTACCGCTTCATATCGTACAAATGCGGGTGCAGGCACCCAAAGTTTGGTGTCTTCCAACCATTCAAGCAGACAATAGTTTAAAATTTGCGCCATGGCGTTCCGGCGACCCGCTGGTAAGTAATCAATACGGCATTCCTGAGCCTGATATCTCCCCGACTTCTGCACTGGATGCGAGCAGCATAAGTATTATTTTGCTGCCATTGCTTGCCTACACCAGAAGCGGCGCACGCCTGGGCATGGGTGGCGGTTACTACGATCGTAGCTTAGCGTTTCATGATCCGCCATCGGTGCCACCATTACTTATTGGCGTCGCTTATTCAGAGCAAGAAGCCGATTCATTACCCTGCGAAGAATGGGATATAAAATTGGACGTGCTGATCAATGAGCGGGAAGTGCTGCGTTTTTGAAAAAATATTTTGTAAAATAATGAGCGTGCCGATAAAGTTAAATTATGCTTTATAGCTACTCTTTCAAGTAATCTTATGATCGGCAAACACGTTCGCGCCATTACAAAATAAAAATATCGTCATCCCCGAATGCTTTTATCGGGGAACCAGTGACTTGATGCATTAAAGCAACGGCGCTGGGTTCACGCCTGCGCGGGAAATACAAAACACATCATTATGATTATTTAGAGGATTAGTTATACTTTGCCCGAGATAATTTCTACCCTTACCTAGCGCTCCACTAAAAAAACAAAAGCATAGAAGAGGAAATTTTTCGAGTCCCAAGTCCCAAGTCCCAAGTCCCGTTTCATTAAAGAGATAACATTACATGAACTACTGGTTGATGAAGTCGGAACCTGATGAGTTTTCCATTGACGATTTAAAGCGCGTCAAGCGTGAACCCTGGAGCGGTGTGCGAAACTATCAAGCACGCAATTACATGATGAAAGACATGAAAGTGGGTGATGGTATTTTTTTCTATCACTCCAATACCGGTATTCCGGGAATTTCCGGGGTGGCCGAAGTAGCCTGCGACAGTTACCCGGACCCGACCCAATTCAACAAAAAATCCGATTATTACGACGCTACCAGTACGCTTGAAACACCGCGCTGGTGGTTGGTCGATGTGAGTTTTAAACGTAAATTCAAGCGCGTTATTTCATTGGATGAATTAAAGTCACAGGCCGAGCATTTAGAACCTTTTGCATTGTTAAGCCGTGGTAATCGGCTGTCGGTATTGCCGGTTAATGCTCATCAATGGAAATTTATTTTATCTTTGGAGTAAGTCATGTCGCAGAATGAAGGCAAACGCTTATCCGGCGAAGCTGCCGCAAAATTTATCGAAGAAGGTACCGTTGTTGGTGTTGGCACCGGCTCTACCGTGGCGTTTTTTATCGAAGCCTTGGCGCGTAGAAAACAGGATATTGAGGGCACAGTATCGAGCTCGGAACAAAGCACGGCGCTACTCAAAAAGCATGGCATTCCCGTACTGGATTTAAACTCAACCGGCTCGCTGTCGCTTTATGTCGATGGTGCCGACGAATGCGATACGCATAACCGCCTGATCAAGGGCGGCGGCGGTGCATTGACGCGCGAAAAAATAATTGCCGCGACCAGTAAGAAATTTGTTTGCATTATCGATGCCAGCAAGGAAGTAAAATTACTCGGTAAATTCCCTTTACCCATCGAAGTGATTCCAATGGCACGTAGCTACATCGCGCGCGAAATTGTGGCGCTTGGCGGACAACCGGTTTGGCGTGACGGTGTTGTCACCGACAACGGCAACTGGATTCTGGATGTGCATAATTGGCAGATCACAGATCCGGTCGGCTTGGAAGCGGAGCTCAATCAGATTACCGGAGTAGTCTGTGTTGGCCTATTCGCTAAACGCGCAGCCGACATCGTTATAATCGATGGTGTACAACGTAAATAATGACGTAGGTCGGGCCCTGGCCCGACGCTCTATGCAAATTGCGATGGCTTTTCTGTCTTGCTGGAACCCGACGCTTGATAAAGATTGCGATGGTATTTATGTCGGGCCGGGGCCAGACCTACGCTTGTTGTTGAAGAGCCGCCTGCTCTGCCGCAGCCTGACTGGCGGCTAGCATCCTGACCATCGCACCTAAGCCACCATGCAGTGCGTGCACGGTGTATCCCAAACCATTCAAGATAAACGCAGCCGCAGCCGATCGCTCACCCGTGTTGCAATACACCACCAGATGACTACCGGTCGGCAATGCCATAACAGCGTCTTCGCGTAATCGATAAAGTGGCACATTCACTGCGCCATCAATTCCACGCAAGGCATATTCTTCGGGCATGCGGACATCCAGAATAATGGCACCGTCTTTAACCAGTCGTGCTGCATCGGCAGGCAATACCCAATGCACCATCGGTGGTTTCAATACGGCTTCAAAATCTTCTTTTTTCAGTCGCATTAAACGACCGCCCTGCATGGTGCGTACTGTCGCATTGCGCGGCACATTAGCGAGCAAGGCATCTTCACCAAAAATATCGCCTTCGCGTAAATAGGCAACCACTTGCGGCGCGCCATCGAGATATTTTGAAACCGAGGCCGTGCCTTCGCGAATCACATAAAAATAATCCGGTGCATCACCTTCGCGCATGATGATTTCACCCGGCAGCGCTTTAATTTCTTCAAAACGCTGGAACATTTTTTCGATATTACCGGTCGGCAATTTCAAAAAAGCATGACTATTCAATAATCGGAATACCCAGGAATTTGCACCGGGACTGGAATCAAAATGCTTGTAGCTTTCGGTACGGCTAACTTGATCCCAGGTAATAATTTTTTCAAGGTAGCGTCGATCGAGTCGAATAATTTTTGCGGTACTTGAGATGACTTTGGCAGCAAAGCGACGAGGGATCGCATCATTCAAGGGATATCGACCATGTTGCGCGCTGGCGACATGCGCAACTTTACGGCCATCGGGGTATTCGCACTGCAGCTCGCCTTCGATTAAATAGACGGTGTCATCATCGACACTGCCGGCTTCAAACACATAATCGTGTCGAACGTATTGACTGACAACGGTATCGCGGCCCAACTGATCCCGGGTTTCGTTGCGAAGCGATTCCAGAGGAAATAATTTGGCAAGATCTGAAGCGGACACCGGCATATGAATCTCCCTGCAATAACTCAGTCTAGCCCGACTCTAGTTAAAAGCCGAGTGTTTTAAGTATTTCGCATTCTATTTTTCTGGGCAAGTCACATTTTGTCACTTGGCGAAAAGTTTCAGCTAACGCAAAAACCCCGCTGTTGGGCGGGGTTTTTGGTGAATCCAGCGAAGCCATCGTAAGGATGGACCCCTAGAAAGCAAATTAACGCTTCGAGAACTGGGTCGCGCGGCGAGCTTTGTGCAAGCCGACTTTTTTACGTTCTACTTCACGGGCATCGCGGGTCATGAAACCGGCTTTGCGCAGTTCTGGCTTCAAGGTGTCGTTGTATTCAACCAAAGCGCGGGCAATACCTAAACGGATTGCGCCAGCTTGGCCTGTAATACCGCCGCCTTCAACAGTGACGCTAATGTCGAATTTCTCGGTCATTTTGGTCAGTTCGAGCGGTTGACGCACGATCATGCGGGAGGTTTCGCGACCGAAAAACTCATCGATCGAGCGACCATTGATAACAATGCTGCCTTTTCCCGAACGCAGGAAAACGCGTGCGGTGGAGGACTTGCGACGGCCGGTGCCGTAATTTTGCGGAGTTGCCATGTAATTATCCTAAGCCTTAAAAGTCGAGCACTTGAGGCTGCTGGGCAGTATGCGGATGGTTTGGACCTGCATAAACCTTGAGCTTGCTGTACATGGCACGACCCAGCGGATTCTTAGGCAACATGCCTTTGACGCCGGTTTCGATGACACGCTCAGGGTGCGCATTCATGGCTTGACCCAGGGTTTCGGACTTCATGTTGCCGATGTAACCGGTAAAACGGTAATACATCTTGTCTTGAAGCTTTTTGCCGGTCACGGTGATTTTGTCAGCATTGATTACAACTAGGTAATCGCCGGTATCAACGTGCGGGGTGTAAACGGGTTTATGCTTGCCGCGTAAGCGACGAGCAAGTTCTGTGCACAAACGGCCGAGGGTCTTACCGCTGGCATCAACCACATACCAGTCTTGCTTAACAGTCTCAGCCTTGGCGCTAACGGTCATGTTCTTCATGACGGCTCCAAAGGAAAAATCGGGTGAATAAGAAGCGGAATTGTAACCAGCTA
>JAYSQD010000148.1:0-30068 GCA_043721835.1 Arenimonas sp.
GAGTTCTACTCGCGAAAAACCTGCGACGAGGCATTTCGCGAACCGAGCTCGCTCCTACGTTCAATATGTCCGCAGGCTGGTCGCGCCTAAAGGCGCTCCTACGAAAACTAACATCACTACCCCGAAAAATTCGATCAGGCAAACCATATGCAAAAACCACGACCGCGCTTAGTCTCTCTTGCCTGGCCCTTAATGGCCGAACTGGTACTAGGCTTCTGTGTCGGTCTATTAGGCTTATGGCTAGCATCGCGAGTATCCGACACAGCATCGGCCGCGTTTGCATTATCCAATCAAGTATTAAGCGCATTTTTTCTTTTATTCCGTGTGGTTAGCATGGGCATTAGCGTGGTCATCACGCAGAATCTTGGCGCCAATAATCGCGTGCAGGCCGATCAATTAGCGCACGCGGCCTTGGGTGCGAGTACCTGGTTGGGAACATTCACGGCCATACTTATTCTTGCGACAGCTGGCCTGGTTTTATCATTGCTGCAAACCCCCGAACTGGTGCGATTTATCGCGCTGCCGTATTTGTATATGCTGTCGTTTGCACTTTTGCTCGATGCTTATAATGCCGTTATGGCTTCGGTGATGCGGGCACATTTGCGAACCCGCGATACCATGTTTACGGTACTCGTTATGCATGCCGTGCATTTATTGCTATGCGTGCCCCTCATGAACGGCTACGGTTCAATCCCCGCAATGGGCCTGCCGGGTTTTGCCTTGGCGATGGCGATTAGTCGAGTCGTCGGCGTTTGCATCCATCTTTTTTTATGGCGGTGGCGCTTAAATTTACGACCCGTGTTCGCCGATTGGTGGCGACCGAACTGGCGCTTGTTGGGTCCGGCCCTGCATATCGGTATTCCGGGTGCGGCGGAAAATATTGCCTATAGAATTGCCATCTTGGCATCGATGTCGGTGGTAGCCGGTTTTGGCACGAATCAAATTGCGATACACAGCTATACATCGCAAATTATGAATCTGATTGTTTTATTTACTGTTGCAGTGGGTTTTGCTGGTGAAATTCTAGTCGGGCATTTGATTGGTGCCAGGCAATTCAAGCAGGCTAATCACATCGTCAAAAAAAGTTTATTCTGGGGTTTGGGCATTTCTTTTTGTATCGCATTGATGGCCGCGATAAGCGCGCCGATTACGCTGCGCCTATTCACCCAAGATGAAACCATCATCAAAAGCGCAACGACTTTGCTGTGGCTTACCGTAATTCTGGAGCCCGGCCGGACCTGCAATATCGTCATTATTAATGCCCTGCGTGCCACTGGCGATGCTCGTTTTCCTGTGATGGTCGGTGCGTTTTCGATGTTGTTGGTTATGGCCGGTGGCTCCTGGCTGCTCGGCAGTTATTTTCAGATGGGCTTGATTGGTGTCTGGATTGCCTATGCCGCCGACGAGTGGTTGCGTGGCCTGATTATGGCGATACGATGGTTTTCACGCGGATGGGTGGGCCACGCAAGAGCGAGTTTACGGCGGGTGTAGAGTGTTAGATCTGAGCTCTCAATTGTTCAACCAAATGTTCGTCACCCCGGCGCACGCCGGGGCCCAGAAGTAGATAGTAATAGTGTGTTAAATATTTATAGTAGTAATTTCTGGGTCCCGTTTTTCAATGGGAAGACGGATTATAAATAATCCAACATATTGTCTTCTATCCCGTTTTCCACAGGAATGACGGCCTAGTTAAGGCGTGAAGGCGAGTAACTCAGCATAAAATCTGCTCGCGATAAGCTTGTGCGTTGCGCTCAAGCTAGACGTATATTCAGCCATTTCGGCTTATAATACCTCCATGAAAATCACCATCAAAACCCCTGAAGATATAGAAAAAATGCGCGTGGCGGGCCGTTTGGCGGCCGAAGTGCTGCAGGTGGTCGCTCCGTATGTCAAACCGGGGGTCAGCACGGCCGAGCTAGACCGCATTTGTTTTGAGCATATCGTCAACGAACAAAAAGCCATTCCGGCCAATGTCGGTTACAAGGGTTTTCCGGCCACGATTTGCAGCTCGGTTAATAACGTGATTTGTCATGGTATTCCCAGTCCGCTGAAAATTTTAAAAGACGGCGATATCGTCAATATCGACGTGACGGTAATTAAAGACGGTTTCCATGGTGATACCAGCCGCATGTATATCGCCGGTCAGCCCTCGGTAATCGCCAAACGCCTCATCGATGTAACGCGCGAAGCCATGTTCAAGGCTATTCGCATCGTAAAGCCGGGCATCACACTGGGTGATATCGGCCATGCCATTCAAACTTATGTCGAAGCCGAGCGCTTTTCGGTCGTGCGTGAATATTGTGGCCATGGCATCGGCCGCATTTATCATGAGGACCCGCAAGTGCTGCACTATGGTCAACCTGGTGCTGGCGTTATTTTGAAAGAAGGCATGACCTTCACTATTGAACCGATGGTTAATCAGGGTGCTCGCCACACACGTTTAATGCCCGATGGCTGGACCGTCGTTACCAAAGACCGTTCTTTGTCGGCGCAATGGGAGCACACGGTCTATGTCACCCATGACGGCGTGGAAATTCTCACACGCGTTCCCGGTGACGATAACGAATTATGAACATCGCACTTCGTTCGGCCCTAGAATCACAGGCCGAGCGTTTAGCTCAAGCAAACACGGCCAATGATTGGCGTGATACCGCCAAGCAAATGCTTGCCGAACACTTGCAGGAATTGCGTCAGCGATTTGAAAAGAACGAAGCCATCGAAAAATTAATCGCCGCACGTTGTGCGATGGTCGATACCCTTGTGCAATCGGCTTGGCAGCGCTGCTTCAATAACAATAACGATATTAGCTTGCTGGCGACTGGCGGTTATGGCCGTACAGAAATGTATCCGCATTCGGATATTGATTTATTGATTGTTGCCAACAAGCGTCAACAAAAATTACACGCCGCTGCTTTGTCCAGTTTCTACGCCTTGCTTTGGGATTGCGGCTTGGCTAGCAGCCACGCAGTTCGCTCGGTCGATGAATGTCAGCAAGCAGCGAAAGAAGACATTACGGTACTAACCGCTTTGATGGAATTACGCCTGCTTGCAGGGCCGGATGTTATTCCGGATTTGAACAAACAGCTATCGACAAAAAATCTTTGGAGTGCGAAAGGCTATTTCGCTGCTAAACGCGAAGAGCAACGTGCCCGACATGCGCGCTTTAACGACACCGCCGATAATCTTGAGCCGAATCTGAAAGAAGGCCCCGGCAGTCTGCGTGATTTCCACACGCTAAGCTGGATGGCAAAGCGTTTATATGCCGCCAATAGTTTGCATGACTTGGTGCCAATTGGCGTGTTGGGTGAAGACGAATACCAGAGCCTGGAACGCGAATGGCGGGTGTTGGCGCGATTACGATTTGGCCTGCATCTGATTTCAAAACGTAAAGAAGAGCGCCTGGTATTTGATCATCAAAAAACACTCGCAGCCTTGATGGGCTTGCAGGATGTCAGTGCCGATAATCTGGCCGTTGAACAAATGATGCAGGGCTTTTTCCGCAGCGCCGCCATGATGCGTCGTATCAATGATCGCTTGCTGCAACGCTTCGACGAACAATTGGCTGGCAAGGTGAAAGTGGTCTCGGTCGCTGATGGTTTTGAATTGCGTCAGGGCTATTTGGCAATGACAAATCCAGCCAGCTTGCAAGCAGGCATGTTGAACGTGCTGCATTTGTTTGAAGTCTGGGCCACGCAAAAAAATGATTGTGGTCTACATTCCGAAACCGCACGTGCATTGGCAGAAGCCTTGTCCCAAATTCGCCCTTACACGGAAGAAAGTACCGAAGTACATGAAAAATTCCTGCAACTATTGCAGCAGGAAACTGCGGTGCTTAGCCTGACACGCATGGCGCGGCTGGGTGTGTTGTCGCGCTACTTGCCAGCCTTCGGGAAAGTGGTTGGCCGCATGCAGTACGATCTATTTCATGTGTACACCGTCGATCAACATACGCTCACCGTGCTTCGCATTATGGACGGCTATATGCGTGGTCCGCTAGAAGGTTTTTCGACGGCCCATGAAGTAGTGCCGCATCTTCGCAAACCGTATTTATTATTGCTGGCCGGTTTATTTCACGATATTGCAAAAGGCCGCGGTGGTGATCATGCCATTCTGGGCGCCGATGATGTGCGCGAATTTTGTGTCGCGCATGATATGTCGAGTGCCGATACAGAGCTTCTCGCATGGCTAGTGACCGATCATTTAGTGATGTCGGTGACCGCGCAACGACAAGATATTTCCGACCCCGAAGTCGTTACCCGTTTTGCCACACGCATGGCCGATCGCGAGCGTCTTGAATATTTATATCTACTGACTTGTGCCGATATCGCAGGCACTAGTCCAAAATTATGGAATGCCTGGAAAGACCGTTTATTGGCGGATTTATATACGTCCACACGTTTCGTATTGCGGCGCGGACTCGAAAATAAATTAAATGCCGAGGACATCATCAATGATTCGCGTGCAACAGCCTTGGCGATCTTGAACGAACACCGCATCGATTCAAAAACTATTGCAAATTTGTGGGCATCGTTTCCTTCCGAAGCCTTTCTGCGTTACCGACCCGAACAAATTGTCTGGCAAACCGAAGGCGTGCTAAAAAACTTTGCGCACGCTTCGCAAGTGCTCGTGCGTGGTCATCAAGCCGATGGCAGTTTGGAAATATTCGTGCGCACGCCCAATCGTGACGGCTTGTTTGCGGCCTTGGTGGCGACGATTGATCGTTTGGGCATGAGTGTGCTGGAAGCCCGTATTCTCAACTCCAGCGATGGTTTTGCACTGGATAATTTTCAGGTGCAGACGGCCAAAGATGATCGCCATACAACGCAAGACATTGTGCGCGCCCTTGAAATTGCCCTGCGTGATCCGGCCCGTGTGCATCCGGCGCGTCGCATGTTGCCCAGACATATCAAACATTTCAAAGTGCTGACGCGACTCGATTTTGCCGCTTCAAAAGACGGCACACGAACACGCTTAAGTTTAGTTTGTACCGATCAACCTGGCTTGCTCGCAAAAGTCGCAGCCATCCTGCGCACGCAGCATATGCGTGTGCATGATGCGCGCATTGCGACCTTCGGCGAGCGCGTTGAAGATTTCTTTTTAATTAGCGACGAACAAGATCGCGCTATCGTTGACGAAGCTATTCTGGAACAATTGCAAATGCACTTAATCGCCTGTGTCGAGGGAGACATACATGCCAAACATTGAAACATTGCGCCCCTTTATTGAAGACGCTTTTGAACGCCGCGCATCATTGACCAATGACGAAATAAACAGCGCGGTGAAACCTGCCGTCGAGCAAGTCATGTCGTTACTGGAATCGGGGCAGGCACGCGTAGCCGAGCCTATTGCAAGCGGTTGGCAAGTGAATGAATGGTTGAAGAAAGCGGTGTTGCTCTATTTCCGTTGCAACGATATGCAAGTGATGCCGGGCGCACCGGGGCCTTATTTCGATAAAGTACCCACGCGCTTTGAAGGCTTCGATGACGCAGCCTTCCGTGCACTCGGCGTGCGCGTGGTTCCCGGTGCCGTGGTTCGCCGTGGCGCACACGTCGCCAAAGACGTGATCCTGATGCCGAGCTTTGTGAATATCGGCGCCCATGTTGGCACTGGAACAATGGTCGATACCTGGGCGACGGTAGGTTCTTGCGCACAAATCGGAGCGCGTTGCCATTTATCCGGCGGTGTCGGTATCGGTGGCGTACTCGAACCTCTTCAAGCATCTCCAACTATCATTGAAGACGATTGTTTTGTCGGCGCGCGTTCTGAAGTGGTTGAAGGTGTTGTTGTCGAACGCGGTAGTGTGATCGGCATGGGCGTTTTTATCGGTCAAAGCACACGCATTTATAATCGCGCGACCGGTGAAGTTTCTTACGGCCGCGTACCTTCGGGCAGTGTAGTGGTGTCAGGCTCATTGCCGTCGGCTGACGGAAAATATTCGCTGTACTGCGCCGTTATCGTGAAACAAGTCGATGAAAAAACCCGCAGCAAAACTTCCGTCAATGATTTATTGCGCGGCGCACTGGAATAATCTTTCCGTAGGAGGGCCTTCTAGGCCCGATCTGCTCGCATTTGAGCACACGGCAGGCATTTCGCGAGCAGAGCTCGCTCCTACAATGGTTTATTTCATGAACACTCTCTACGGCCTTAATAATTGCGACACCTGCAAAAAAGCGCGTAACTGGCTGCAGCGCTTTGATGTTGAATTTCAATTTATTGATTATCGTGAAAATCGCATTGAGCCGAACATATTGAAACAATGGTCAGGGCAACTAGGCAGCTGGGACGCGCTAATCAATAAAGCCAGCACGACATGGCGGCAACTACCCGAAGCTCGTAAAAAACCCGGTAGTGATCCAGAGTGGCAGCTATTGCTGAAAGAATATCCGGCTCTGATTAAACGTCCAGTACTCGTCACCAAAGATCAAGTCGTATCCGTCGGCTTCACGGACAATTCGTATAAACTTCGTTTCTCTATCAAGAAATAGATGACCGCCATGAGCGAAATTGTTGAACTCACTTCCAATCTTATCGGCCGTGTTTCGGTAACGCCGGAAGACGCCGGTTGCCAAGCCATGCTAGGCGAACGCTTGCAGACAAAGGGATTCAAATGCCAGCAGCTTGATTTTGGCAATGTGAAAAACCTTTTTGCCACCCACGGTACCGATGGTCCAGTGATGATTTTTCTCGGCCACACTGACGTGGTACCTCCGGGGCCGCGTGATCAATGGTTAAGCGATCCATTCCTGCCTGAAATTCGCGATGGTTATTTGTATGGCCGAGGTGCGGCCGATATGAAAGGCAGCGTTGCCGCATTTGTGCTCGCGCTGGAAAATTTTGTGGAAAAATATCCGAATCACCCCGGTACTATCGGCATGTTGATCACTTCGGACGAAGAGGGTGACGCTATTCACGGCGTGCGCCGTGTTGCCGAACATTTTAAAAGCATCGGACAAAAAATCGATTACTGTATTACCGGTGAGCCATCATCAATTGATAAATTCGGCGACTTATTGCGGGTCGGGCGTCGCGGCACTTTATCGGGCACTTTGAAGGTCAAAGGCATTCAAGGCCATGTCGCTTATCCCGAGCGCGCGCGCAATCCAATCCATGATGCCATGGCACCACTAGCAGAACTGGCGGCGCGTGTTTGGGATCAAGGCTACCCCGAATTTCCGGTATCCAGTTTTCAAATTTCAAATATCAATTCCGGCACCGGTGCCAATAATGTGATTCCTGGCGAGTGCATCGTTATATTTAATTTCCGCTATAACCCCGGTTGGAAGACTGATGATTTAATGAGCGAAGTGCATAAAGTTTTTGATGCACACGGTCTGGATTATGAAATTGCATGGCATCGTGGCGGCGAGCCATTTTTGACTCGGGATGGTGCGCTGAGAAAAGCCGTCCGCGAAACCATTATCGCCCGTCTCGGAATTACGCCATTGGAAAATACCGGCGGCGGTACCTCCGATGCACGCTTCATCGCGCCACTCGGTGCCGAAGTGGTCGAGATGGGACCGATCAATGCCAGTATTCATAAGGTGAATGAGCGTGTGGCCATTTCCGAACTGGAACAATTACCGGATCTATTCTGCGAGTTTGCCGAGCGTTTGTTGTTGACGTAGGGGCACTACACCCGAACCTCGATAATCTTTACCGTAGGGGCGCTGCGCCCTAACGCCTCGACAATTGTTGGGCGCAGCAAGCATGCGCCCCTACGGGAAATATATTCAGGGTTTTGCTTGAATTTTATGTGTCGTAGCCCTGGGTAAAAATGGTGTGGCATCGCCATTAACCCATGCAGAATGACCCGCGCCCCAGAACGGTGATAGCGGGTGTCCGCTTTGGCCGCCGGGCATATGAATAATGCCGTCGGCTTCATGGCCGGGTGATACCACCATGCGTTCACTGGCGCCAAAATCGGGCGATTGCACGCGTGGCATATTCATATCGCCATTGAGTTGTTCGCTAGGCATGCAGAGCCAGCGTTTGCTGAAGGCGGGCAGGGCGCGTGAAATTGGATGACAAATAGCTGCGGTATTTCTTTCGCCCCAGGTGCGATCTTTCAATGGGCCGATTTCTTTTAGTTGGCCGTAAACTTCTTTGGCCGCATCACTAAGTAAGGCATCCCAACTGGAATATTTCTGTGGCAATAAATGTGGCGGTTGTTGAGTTATCAATTGCCAGGTAACGCCTTCAATTTGCGGTAAATCGGGCATGGTAAAGTCTTTACCAAGTTTTGCCTGTGCAGGAGCAGTTAGTCCGTCTTTTATTCGATCAATAACGGCCAAGCGCCAGGCGCGAACGAAGCGGTAGCTCTTTGCATCGGTCGTTGCACGGGCATCCCACCGCTCAGTCGCGCTGCGAATATCAGTAAACATGGCATCATTTTTATTTTCACTGAGTTTGCGAAGTTGCTGCCACCAGCGTTGTAAAAACAAAGTACGGTCATCGAGTTGTATCGCCAGCAGATCTTTTTCGGTGAATTGCTGTTTGGCAAATAAATCATCACGAATTTGTTTGGCGCGCGCTCCGTTGGCATAACCGGCATCGCCAATTTGCCTGAGCATTTCACCATCGGTAACGCGGGCGTTGGCGCTCCATAAACGATTGGAGTCGGGCGACACGATTTGCGGATGTAAATAATCTGGCGTCAATGGTGTAGTAAAACATGCGATGTCATTTGGGTTTTTATCATCATATGGATTATTGTCATCGAGCGGCACAGTGCGTTGGCAATTTGGTGCCCAATACGTTTGCAGGCCAGTCAGCTTCCAGGCAATTTTTCCACTGCTGTCACCGAACACGGCATTTTGATGCGGCATACCTGATTGCTGGAACAAGGCTAATGCTTGTTCGTTATTTTTCACATTTGCCAATGAAAAAATCTTCGTGCTTAGCGAGCCGGGCGCATGAGCGACCCATTGCAATGACAGCTCGCCGCCATTGATATCTTTCGCCATTATCGGTCGGCCATTACTTTCACGAATATCAAATTCAAGGGGTGCTGCACCTTTGACAAGGATTTTTTCTTTATAGATTTTTATTTCATCTGTCCTCGGATGTACAACATACCAATCTAGCCAATCACCATAGGAGTTGGTAAAGCCCCAAGCTACATGAGTATTACTGCCAACGATAACGGCTGGAATGCCGGGAAGGGTGAAGCCACTGACATCAACATTATTTTTATCAGCATCTTTATAAAGTAAACGCGCACGAAACCAAATATTCGGTGCACGCAAACCCAGATGCATATCATCAGCAACAATGGCGCGGCCGTCTTTCGTAAGTGGCCCGGCAACGGCAAAATTATTGCTGCCGGGTGCGGCTGGTTCGGTATCGCCATAACTCATACCTGCCGCCGGGGCTCGCAGTTTTCTCAGATCGAGTACATCTGCGCCCGGCAATGCGACATTGCCACGCGGCTCGCCCAACAATGGTGCGTCCCACTCGGTACCCTCAGCGGTGAGCAATTGATACAGGGCATCGGGCACCGATTGTTTTATTTTCCACAAAGCCAATTCACGCGAATTACTTTCATCCTGTAAATCAAAAAACATGGCATAGCCAACCATGGCAGAGTCGGATGCTTTCCAAACTCGCGGCTGTGTTTGTAAAAGCAGATACGGCCAGGGCCGAACATTAAGATCATTCAAACCCTGATTCACACCGTCGGTGTAAGCATTGACTATATCGAGTTTGTCGCCTGCAAATGCCGCCATATTGCTTTCAACGCGTGCACGCAAACGATGCACCCGCGCCGATTTATCTTTTTCGATGGCGGCCGCGCCGAATAATTCCGATAGTTCACCCGCCGCAGAACGACGCAGTAAATCCATTTCAAAAAAACGTTCCTGCGCATGAATATAGCCCAGCGTTCTCGACATGTCGGCTTCGTTGCTGGCATGGATAGTCACGGTGCCGAGTGCATCGCGTTCAATTTCGACCGGCGCAGATAAATGCGGAATCGAAATCTCGCCATCGAGTTTGGCTAGGCTGCCATGCAGTAAATACCAAACCGTGGCCGCAGCCAGAAGCAGCAACACCAGAATCAATATCAAGATCCGTTTTAGCCATTTGAACATGGGATTCTCCAAGCGATTGGACATATTAATGTAATTACAGCTAGGTAGGAGCGCTCACGAGCGCGAACAAACCTGCGAAGTAATCTCATACTAGGAGCGAACTCTGCTCGCGAAAGGCCTCGTCGCAGGTTTTTCGCGAGCAGAGCTCGCTCCTACGTTCAACGTAGGTCGCAGACCTATCGCGCCTGAAGGCGCTCCTACGCTTTTATCCATAAATCGCTTGCAAGCATCAAAAAGCTGGGTTATGGTCGATCCATGACGAACATCAACACCTGCATTAATAATAATCGACTGCCCACATTCCGGGTCGGCGACTAGCTGCTTTTTGTTCCTAGTTTTCATACGACGGCCCGCCCACAAAGCGGGCCGTTTTTATTTGCCACGATTTTTTTAACGAGAGAAATACCATGTGTTCAATTCTAGGGATCTTTGATTTAACGGCAGGTACCGATCTATCGGCATTGAGAAGTCTGGCCTTGGCGCAATCGGCTAAACAAAGGCATCGCGGGCCGGATTGGAGCGGAGTTTATACCGACGCGGGCGCGGTATTGGTGCATGAGCGGTTAGCGATTGTTGATCCCGCCGGTGGTGCGCAGCCTTTGCGTTCTGCCGATGGCCGTCTGGCATTGGCAGTGAATGGTGAAATTTACAACCATCGTGATCTTGAACGCGATTTGAAAACGCCTTACCAATTCCAGACCGGCTCGGATTGTGAAGTAATCAATGCACTATATGCCCAGGAAGGCGCAGCGTTTTTATCCAAGCTCAATGGTATTTACGCTTTTTGTTTGTGGGACGCCGAGAAAAAATCCTATTTGATTGCGCGTGATCCGCTCGGCGTCTGTCCTTTATATCAAGGCCGCGATTCACAAGGTCGTTTGTGGATTGCATCGGAAATGAAAGCCTTGGTCGATGTCTGCGACCATATTGAAGTGTTCCCGCCTGGCCATTATCTTGATAGTCGCGAAGGCATCATCAAAGCCTTCTGGCAGCCGCAATGGCGCGATTACGAAAAAACAAAATCGGTAAAAATTTCGCATCAAACTTTGCGCACTAGTTTTGAACGAGCCGTGCATCGGCAAATGATGACCGACGTTCCATATGGTGTGTTGTTATCGGGTGGTTTGGATTCCTCGCTCGTCGCCGCTTGTGCGATGCGTTTCGCGCGCCAACGTGTCGAAGAAGACGACAAGACTGAAGCCTGGTGGCCACGCTTGCATTCCTTCGCTATTGGCCTTGAAGGCTCGCCAGATTTGGCTGCAGCGCACGTGGCTGCGGAAGCCATCGGCACGATTCATCACAGTTTCAAATACACCGTGGAGGAAGGTATTGATGCGATTCCTGAAGTGATTCGTCATATCGAAACCTACGACGTCACGACCATTCGTGCATCGACGCCAATGTATTTGCTCGCACGCCGAATTAAGGCGATGGGCGTGAAAATGGTTTTGTCCGGCGAAGGTTCCGACGAAATTTTCGGCGGCTATTTGTATTTCCACAAAGCGCCATCGGCATTTGAATTCCACCAGGAAACCGTTCGCAAGATTGATGCACTGCATTTATTCGACTGCGCCCGAGCCAATAAGGCAATGGCGGCTTGGGGCGTTGAAGCCCGTGTGCCATTTCTCGATTTAGAATTTATCGAGACTGCAATGTCATTCGACGCCGCCGATAAAATGGTGAAACCCGGCGGCATGGAAAAACGTATTTTGCGTGAGGCTTTTGATGGCGCATTGCCGGATTCAATTTTGTGGCGTCAGAAAGAACAGTTCAGCGACGGTGTCGGTTATGGCTGGATTGATTCATTGAAAGCGCTGGCGGCAAGCAGTATTAGCGATGCCGAACTTGAAGCTGCAAAATCAAGTTACGAAGTTAATCCGCCGCAAACTAAGGAGGCCTTGATGTATCGCAGATTGTTCGATGCACAGTTTCCGAAAGAAGCCTGCGCGAAAACCGTGCCGGGTGGTAAATCGATTGCGTGTTCGTCACCGGCGGCGATTGCCTGGGATGCAAGCTTCGCCAATGCTGCAGACCCGTCGGGGCGTGCGGTGAAGGGGGTGCACGAAAAAGCCTTGTGATTGTAGGAATCGGTTGAGATCGGTCGGGCCTAGAAGGCCCTCCTACAAATATGTTTTGGTAGGAGGGCCTTCTAGGCCCGACCGGCCGACCATAAATTTATTTAGGTGCTTTCGACCGAATCCACTCGCTGGAACCCACGCGGCAATGAATGCCCACGCGATGCACGGGTGCCTTCGTAAGCTTGCAGGTCGCGCCAGCTCAATATCAATTTACGGGCGCCGCAGTACAAGGTTAGTTCACCACCTTGTCGTACACAGGCAAGCGCAGTGACTTTTTCTTCGCCGGACTTTAATTTCGCGGGTGGAATTTGAATCAACTTATTGCCTTTACCTTTGTCCAGTTCCGGCAATTCGCTGATCGGGAAGGCGAGCAAATGACCGGCCGATGTAATCGAAACCACCCAATCGGTTTTTGCATCGGTAACAAGGGCCGGTTGCAAAATAGTGGCGGCATCATCGGTATTGATCAGGGCCTTGCCAGCTTTATTTCGGGAAATAAAATTTTCGAAACGGGTAACGAAACCATAACCAAACGATGATGCCAATACAAAGCGGGTATCGTTATCGGCAATTGCTGCGCCGACAAAACCGGCGCCTGCCGGTGGCGAGAAACGCCCGGTTAATGGCTCGCCATTACCGCGTGCCGATGGCAATGAATGCGCGAGTGCGGCGTAGGCGCGGCCAGTGGAATCAAGAAAACCAACATTCTGTGTGCTGCGGCCACGTACCGCTTGCAGCAATGCATCGCCATCGCGATAGCTTAATCCACCCGCATCCACTTCATGGCCTTTTGCCGAACGAATCCAGCCTTTCGCCGATAGCACTACCGTTACTGGTTCGCTGGCGACTAATTCACTTTCGCTGATCGCTTGTGCAGCGTCGCGATGCACGATGGGCGAACGACGGGCGTCGCCAAATTTTTTGGCATCGGCGAGTAATTCGTCTTTAACTTGTTTTTTCAATTTGGCATTCGAGCCGAGAATAATATTGATTTTGTCGCGTTCTTTCGCCAGCTCATCTTGCTCGCCGCGAATTTTCATTTCTTCAAGACGCGCAAGTTGCTTGAGCTTGGTTTCCAGAATGTATTCGGTTTGCAGTTCGCTGAGCTTGAAGCGCTTCATCAAAACGGGTTTTGGCTCGTCTTCGGTACGAATAATCCGGATGACTTCATCAAGATTCAAAAACGCGGTCAAAAAACCTTCGAGTAAATGCAGGCGGCGTTCGACTTTTTCCAGACGGTGTGTAAAGCGTTTGCGAACGGTGCTGGTGCGGAAGCTCAACCATTCATTCAAGATGGTTTTCAGGTTCTTGACTTGTGGGCGACCGTCAACACCAATGATATTCATATTGACGCGGAAGCTTTTTTCTAAATCTGTCGTGGCAAATAAATGCCCCATCAGGGCATCAACATCAACCCGGGTTGAACGGGGAATCAATACCAATCGCACCGGATTTTCGTGATCGGACTCGTCACGCAGATCTTCCATCCAAGGTAATTTTTTCGCACGCATTTGAGCGGCGATTTGTTCCATAATTTTCGACGGCGATACTTGATACGGCAGCGCCGTAATCACGATATTGGCGTGTTCTTTAATGTAAGTAGCGCGGGCCCGCACGCTGCCGCCGCCGGTTTCATACATCGTCTGCAAATCGCGCGAAGGCGTAATAATTTCAGCAGTTGTCGGATAATCCGGGCCGCGTACGTGCTCGCAAAGATCTTTTACGCTTGCATCGGGGTCATCGAGCAAACGCACGCAGGCACTGACAATTTCATTAAGATTGTGCGGCGGAATATCGGTTGCCATGCCCACGGCAATGCCAGTGGTGCCGTTCAATAATAGATGCGGTAAACGTGCAGGTAACCATGCCGGTTCTTGTAGGGTGCCGTCAAAGTTTGGTGTCCAATCGACGGTGCCGTGTTCCAATTCGCCGAGCAGTGCTTCAGCAATCGGCGTGAGTTTGGATTCGGTGTAACGCATGGCCGCGAAGCTGCTGGGGTCATCGGTTGAACCAAAATTACCCTGACCTTCAATCAATGGGTAGCGATACGAAAATGGCTGAGCCATTAGCACTAGCGCGCCATAACAGGAGGTGTCGCCATGCGGATGGAATTTACCGATCACATCACCAATGGTACGTGCGGATTTTTTCGGTTTCGCGCCAGCGTTTAAGTTTAATTCGCTCATCGCATAAATAATGCGGCGCTGTACCGGCTTTAAGCCATCGCCGATAAAGGGCAGGGCACGGTCGAGCACCACGTACATTGAATAATCGAGATAGGCCTTTTCTGCGTATTCGCGCAGCGGGATTTGCTCAAAACCATGGAAAGCGGGGCGGACAGAATCGGTCATTGCGAACTCATCAGTAAGGACCGGCCTATTCTAATGGATTGGCACTCTAATTTTTCAAGAAATTCCACTTCCGGTGCAGCACCTGAACGAGCAAGCTGCTAAGGGCTTTGGGCAATACCTATTACCCAGCCCCCTTCAAACCAGGACTTTATATAGCCCAGTGCCAATGCCGGTACTTCTTCAATGCCATGCGCTTCAAGCAGGGATTGGCAGAGTTGTGAAAAATTATCGCCACGTAAAAAATACAAGAGTGCGAGATATTCTTCAAAATTGATTGAGCGGAAATTAGTGACTCGATCAAGATCGCGCCAGATAATCCAGTAGTTGTCGATTGTCGCCAGCGTTGGCGGTGCTTGTTGGTCTTTCATTGCATGCCAAACCGCAACGGTATTGTATTGGTTTGTCAGCAGACACAAACTAGGATGAAATCTCAGTTGCAATAAAGGCCAATCTTGTTCCGATATTGTGAGTAGTTCAGAGAACTCCATGCTTTCGGCATCGGGTGCATCAAAACAATTGAGAAATTGTCGTTCAAGTTTTGCCAGTTCGGCAATTTCAGGATTTCTTTTGAAAGCCTCGGCATGCAGAAGATATTCCGGTAATAAGTCACCAAAATTTCGCAGCGATCTATATTGGGAGGGATATTGCACGATGTAGCCAGTACACATTTCAGGCCACAAGCTATCGCCTAAATAAGCCCCTAAACAGGGGTGGTCGTTCTCAAGAGCTTCTGTAAGCCGAGAAGAATAGGCATGGATGTAGGCGTGCAGCCCTGGCTTGCTGACAGGTTTTTCCATCAGAGCCGTTTCAATTTTTAAGCTGTCTTTTTTAAGCAGACTGCTCAGGAAGTCGCGCTGCATATTTTGTAAAGATGAGCTCATGGCGCTGACATCTTTTGCTTGAACAAGGCAAGATCGTGGCGATTGCGAGCCAGGTCGAGTTCGCTTAGTAATTCTGGCAGCGGCGGAATATGGTCATCCCGTTCAATCATGGTGCTGATGGGGCCGTGCAGGGCAATTGTCTTCTCATATAAATCCCAGACCGCGATTGGAACATCATGGTCATGCGTATCAATGACGATATCGCCATAGTCACTGTGTCCTGCAAGATGAATTTGCCAGATTTTTTCACTCGGCAAGCCACGAATATAATCCATTGGCTTGAAGCCGTGATTTCGGGCGCTGACATAAACATTATTCACATCAAGTAATAGACGGCAGCCGCTTTTTTTTGCGACTTGCGATATAAATTCCCATTCACTCATTTGTGATTGCTTGAATTCAACATAAGAACTTAAATTCTCGATCAGAATTTCGCGACCTAAAAAATCCTGCACTTGCTGTATTCTTGAAACAACATGATTAATGGCTTCCTGGTTATAGGGCAGTGGCAACAAATCATGTGAATTGATGCCATCAACGCCTGTCCAGCAACAATGATCAGATACCCAGGCCGGTTCAATTTGTCTTGCAAGTTCTTTAAGCTTTTTCAGATAATTTTTATCGAGTGGGTCAGTGCTACCAATAGAAAGCGAAACGCCGTGCATTACAATTGGGTAGTGCTCGCGGATTGAATGCAAATAATGCAAAGGCTTGCCGCCTTGCACCATAAAATTTTCAGAGGTGACTTCAAACCAATCGACCATCGGTCGTGTCGCCAGCACGTCATCAAAGTGTTCAGTGCGCAAACCCAGACCAAAACCCAACCACGGGCGAGCTTCTGAAGTTTTCACTTCAGAAACCGCCTGCGTTGACTTGGTTATCAAGTCCAACATAAATTAACCTGCAGTGCCGCCAACATTGGCACAGGTTGCCGCTGGTAAAGCGACAAAACCCTGACCTTTGCAAGCACCATGGCCTTTACAAGCATTGGCAGCCGTTTTGCAATCGTTATGGCCTTTGCAAACATTGGCGCCCATGCAGTGAATTTGACTCGATGCTGCGACTTTTACGCTTTTCTTGGCATCAATAATTTTGCCACCCATCGCAGAGCAAGCAGCAGACGTGGCGACAACAAAACCTTGACCCTTACAAGAACCTTGACCTTTACAAGCATTGGTAGCGGTGCTGCAATCGTTATGACCTTTACAGCTATTGACGCTTGCACAATGTTGCAGCGTTACTTTTTTGGCAGTGCCGGCCTGTGCTGGGCTGGTCGCCATCGTGCTAGCCAAACCAGCAGCGATAAGGGCGAGGGCAGTACCGGACATCATTGGAAATGCTTGTGCTTTCATTTGTGTAACTCCATTAAATTAAGGGGTATTGATAGTCGTGAACCCTTAATTAAATGGGTTCGGCTAATAGAGTCATCTGTAACAAGAAAAGGTTCGTAGATCGCAAAATAAAAAATTATGAAATTAATGTTATTTCAATTGGTGCTAACTAATTTCATATAAATGCGGACTATTTGGAACTGCCTGTCCTGTGTTGCTATCTTTTCGCGTCTTGCTTCAGTGGGAGTAAATAAGTAGTTATGTGTTTACTTAGGGGGCTTCCATTCCGTCTGGTTCTCGAATGAAGAATTCAGGGGGGGGTAAGAAAGTCAGAGCGTCTGGGCAGCGCTTAAATTATTCATCCAATGGGCCATCGGGGGAAGCGCCGGGGCATTGGGATCTTTTGTTTTTTAATTATGACTTTAGGAAATTTTTATGACGATTTCAAAAAATGCAGGTCTAGCTACATTGTCGCTTTGTATTGGTTTGGCATTATCGCCTGTTGCCAATGCAGACACCGTTGTTACCGATTGGAACGATCAAACGCTTCAAGCTATTCGGGTCACTCATCCAGGTCCGCCAATGGTGGCGCGTATGTTAGCCATTACCAACACCGCCATGTTTGATGCCTGGGCTGCCTATGACAAGAAAGCAGTGGGTACCCGCTTGGGTGACACATTACGTCGTCCGGACTTTGAACGTACCAATGCCAATAAAGAAAAAGCCATGAGCTTCGCGGCTTATCGCGCTCTGGTAGATTTATTTCCTAGCATGAAAGCCAATTTTGACGCCGAAATGGCTGCACGCGGTTACGATATTAATGATACTTCGACCAATCTTGCTACACCTCAAGGTATTGGCAACGTCGCTGCGCAAGCAGTCATCGATTTCCGCCATAACGATGGTTCTAACCAACTCGGCAATTTGAATGGTGGCGCGCCTTATAGTGATTACACCGGTTATGTCCCCAGAAACACTTGGGACATCATTAGCAATCCAAATGCTTGGCAGCCATTGCGCACATCAGATGGTGCAGGTGGCTTTAAAATCCAAAAGTTTATTGCCCCGCATTGGGGTGCTGTGACGCCATTCGCCTTAACTTCACCAGATCAGTTCAAGGCTAAATCGCCAGCTATGTACCCGAACAAGGCTTATATCCAGCAAGCTATCGAAGTGGTTTTGTACAGCGCCTTACTGACAGATCGTCAAAAAGTCATTGCAGAATATTGGGCGGATGGTCCTTCATCAGAATTGCCGCCGGGCCATTGGGGATTATTTTGTAAATTCGTTTCAAACCGCGATCACCATGGCATCGACAGTGATATTAAGATGTATTTTGCTATGAACAATGCCATTCTTGATGCCAGCATCCTTACCTGGGACGCTAAACGCAGTTATGACTATGTGCGTCCAGTTACAGCTATCCACTACTTATTTAAAGGGATCAAAATTCCTTCATGGGCTGGCGAAGGCCAAGGTACAAAATTGATAGATGGCGAAAACTGGCGTCCATATCAAGCCAGTACCGTAGTAACTCCACCGTTCTCGGAATATTACTCTGGCCATAGTACCTTCAGTGCTGCTGGTGCCGAAGTACTGAAACGCTTTACTCATAGTGACTATTTTGGCAATTCTTATACGGTGGCTGCAGGTTCTTCAAGAGTTGAGCCCGGTCTTGTGCCAGCTCAAGCTATTACACTGTCATGGAATACCTTCAGTGACGCAGCGAATGAGGCAGGCATTTCCCGCCGCTATGGTGGTATCCATTTTATTGACGGCGACATGTCTGGCCGCGAAGTAGGGCGTAAAGTTGGCAAGCAGGCCTTTGAAAAAGCGCAAAAATATATCGACGGTACTATTGTCGAATAAAGCCATGCGTGATCTAGGCCCAGCAAGTTTTTACTTGCTGGGTTTTTTATTGTCAGTTCAAAGCGCCGCCGCAGCTTGAACCTTGTCCGGCGGTGCAGCCGTAGCAGTGTTGACCGACGGCAATTTTTCTTGGGGCAGGGATTTCAAGCAATGAACTAATATGACGACGTTCGCCTTCGCCACCCATCGGCAGCTTGAGCATTTGATTAAAATCGCAATCGTAGAGATAACCCTCGTAATCCACGCTGATTAAATTTCGACACATCACATTGGCCAGGTTTTCATCGCGATGCGCAGCAACTAAGGTGCCCATATAGTCGTCGTATTTTCCTTTTGACAATAACCAGGAGCCATAGCGTTTAATCGGCATATTGGCAATGGCATAAAGATGATTAAACTCGATACCAAATTTTTCGCCTAAAAGTTCTTTGTAATCGGCCTCAAGTTTTTCCTGGTTCGGCGGCAAGAATGCACCGTTTGGGTTGTAAACCAGATTTAGCGTTAAATCCGGATTTTGTTTGCCATAACCTAATTTATTTAATGTCTGTAGCGCTTTTATGGAGGCTTCAAAAACACCATCACCACGTTGCTCGTCAACATTGGCTTCTGAATAACAGGGCAGCGAAGCGACCGCTTCGATCTGGTGTTTAGCAAGAAATTCGCCAACCCATTCATAACCAGGTTCTTCCATGATGGTCGGGTTTAAACGATCCATCACATGAATATCCTGTTCACGAGCTTGTTCTACCAGCCAGCGAAAATGTGGATTCATTTCTGGTGTGCCGCCAGTTAAATCAAATATTTTTATATTCAATTTATCTGCGACTTGTAAAGCCATTTCCATCGTGCCTTTGTCCATTAATTCTTTGCGCTTGGGACCGGCATTCACATGGCAATGAATGCAGCTGATATTGCATAGATAGCCAAGATTCAATTGCAGCGTGTTCAAATTGTCACGTTCAATCGCCGGGAACGTTGTGTTTTTTAGTAAGGGCCAAGTATCACGCATGTTCGATTTCCGGGTTTTATTTTACGTTGCGAAAGGGTTGCATTAGTAGCGCAATAAGATTTTGTTCGGACGCATTACGGAATTCAAGCAGGCCAATATTCATCGCCAGGTGGCCATCACGTGGCTGCGCTTGATAACTTGCAAATAGGTGATCCCATACAGAAAAAATATTGCCATAATTGCTATTGGTTTCATTGCGATATACCGAATGATGCACACGATGGAAATCGGGTGTGACAAATACCACTCGCACAATTGCGTCTAGCTTTAAGGGCAGGCGAATATTGCCATGGGTCATAATTGAAAAACCTAGTAACAGGCTTTCGTAAACAACGACGGCTATTACTGATGGGCCCATTAAAGCAATCAGTCCCAATTTGTAGGCTTTCGATAGCACAATTTCAAAAGGATGAAACCGAATGCCTAGGCAAGCATCAAACTCGACATCGCTGTGATGCACACGATGCATTCGCCATAGCCATGGGAATATATGAAAAAAACGGTGTTGCCAATAAATCGCCAAATCCAGCAAGACTAGACACAAAAATATTTCAAGGCTAGCGGGCCAATGGATCAGCTGAAATAAACCAAATCCCTGCGCATTGGCCCATAGAGCTACGCCCACGGTGGCCAGAGGAAATATTAATTGTGCCGATATTGTCGATATGACTATGAGCGCAATATTGCTAAGCCGACGCTTTATTGGATTGGATTGACGCCTGCGTGCAAAAAAATGTTCAAGCACCGGAAGCAAAATCAAAAGGCCGATAAAGATGCCGAGCTGCGCCCAGGTGCCGATCAAAGCATAGCGATCAAAATTCATGGCAGCGGCTCGATTTCGCAAAAGGCTTCCAAAAGAATCTTTTGCTCGGGTGTGATGTGTTTTAGTGAATGCATTTCTTGCTGACAATTTGCTAAATCAGCTATTTCATCTACATCCGATAATGTTCTCAGGTACAGAACCTCGGCGTACGGCGAAAACGCGGCGATAAAATCATGATAGGTATTGGCTTGGCTGTAGGTAATAGACTGCCAAAGTTCGATTGGCAATTTCTGATTGCTGCCGACACACCAAAACCCGCCATCGCGCGCTGGCCCTAGCACAATACGCGGGCTTTCGTTCGATAAAAAATCGGATGCCCTGATAATATCATCCGAACAAATTTGCGGTGCATCGGCGCCGACTAATACACCGAAACCATGCTGGCGAATCAGCATTCGCATGACGCGGCCCATGCGTTCGCCAAGGTCAGATTGCGTATCCTTTGCCTGTACAAGTCTGGGCAGTGATTGCCAGAGTGGGTTTTGCATTGCGTCAGTTTCCGCCACCGCCCAATAGGCATTAATGCCACATTGTTTTTGAGCTTCAAGCGCGACGCTTTTTACGGCATCGACCGCCAAGCCATACCATCGTTGACTGTCGCTGCCCATGCCAAACGCCAGCCGGGTTTTCAGCGGCGAAACACCCGGTGTTTTTACGAAAATCGCAAGCCCGCCTTTCATCAGGTTTTTGCCTGCTTTGAAAATTGCCGTGCTTGCCGCCAGGTTTCACGTAAATGCAATCGTGTGGTTTTACCCCAGCCGTATTTCGTATATTTGCGTGCACTGGTTTGTATGCTGGCATTCAAATGTTTGAGAGCAACTCCATTTTTTCGGGCCTTCCAAACAAAGGCATGGTCCTCGCCACTACTCAAATCTTCGCGAAAAGTACCCAGCATTTCAAAACAGGATTTTGAAATAACAAAGCCTTGGTCGCCAAACGGAATGCGTAAAAAACGCGAACGAAACCAGACGCCGAAACGGTTAATACCCATTTGGCGCGGGCCTTCCACATCAAAGCGTAGGCCAAAATAGCCCAGTGATTTTTTTGAATAATCAAAAGTCTCGAGTGCTTTTAGGCAGGCGGAGTCAACCCGTGAGTCAGCATGTAAAAACCATAGACAGGGATTTTTGGCGGCCTTGGCCCCGGCGTTCATTTGTAAGGCGCGCCCCAATGGGCTGGAAATAATTCTTAGCGGAAGCGTTGTTGTAAATTCCGATGCTTCAATTTTTGCGGCTTCACTTGCGGCGACTAAAATAATTTCAGAGCCTGCGGGTAGTTTTTCTAAATCCGACAATAAGTGCTTCCACGCCATATCATCGGGTGCGAATGGAATAATGATGCTGAGTTGTTGCAGCGTTGACATCTCAGCAACAAGCGCTAGAAGTAGATGAAGCTGCCATGCTTGCATCGGGTGCGCAATCGAATATGCCGTAATGCGTGGTCTTTTCGCCGAGTATTTCAAAATATTTGGCAAATCGCGATTGTGAAATCATATCGGCAGTATTGCCGCAAACCAGCATCGGTTTATTGATTTCAAAGCGGTGGTGGTCATCCAGATCAAAAAAAGTCGGGCACTCTTTGATACCACCGCGATAGTAAGCGACTTGGCCGAAGTCCTCGCATTTATCTTCTAAGTGAATTTTGAAAGCACGAACCGTTTTCGACGTGAAGCCTACCATGCCGATTTTTGCATTCAATTCGGCATCGTCCACCGTTAATAGGCTGCTCGACATGATGCGAGCATCACTGCAACCAATATCGGCCAGCGTACGGCGGAAATCTTCGACATACATCGCACCCGATAAGCATTCGCCCAGCAGTACTGGGTCGTTTCGCAGTGCGATGGGAATGCGACGGTCGGCAAATACATCGGAAAAGTAAAGTTCACCACCGGGCTTCAGGACCCGGAAAATTTCCTTGAACACGCGCGCTTTCTCAGGTGATAAATTTAAGACACAATTGGACACCACAATGTCCACCGAGTTATCTGCAATGCCCAGCGCTGCCAAGTCTTCGATAAAGCCTTCATGAAATTCGACATTCGATTTGGCATACCCAAAGCGCTCGGCATGCCAAGCCTGATGCTTCCTGGCAACGGCCAATTGCTCAGCGGTCATATCAATACCGATTACTCGGCCCTGCTCGCCAACAAGACGTGAAAGCAAATACGCATCACGGCCCGTGCCGCAGCCTAAATCCAATACGGTACAGCCGTTCAACGCGCCAGGAATCGGCGAGCCGCAGCCATAAAATCGATCACGAATTTCTTCATGAATATCCATCACTAGTGGTCGCAAATATTGCGGCATAGCTTCGGTAGGGCAGCAAGCAGATGTTTTGAGGTCTTTGCTGGAAGTAAGTACTTCGCCATAGTAATTCTGGATGGATTGAAGTGATGAATCGTTCGTCATAAAGGTTCTCATTTTGTTTTATTCAATGACCAATCGTAATTGAAATAATCAATCTTAAACTTTGCCTGTTTTACATTGTTGGCTTCAGCAACAGGCAGCTTGATTTTATCGCTATAAAAAACAAAAAATGACTTGACTCCGCCAGCATGCTTATCAAAATCTTCGGAATACCAATCAAAAATCTTGGAGACTGTAAATGTAGCTGTTTTTTGATCGAAACGATTACGCGACCTGTCACTTAAAAACCGTATGGTTTGATCTTCTAGTTGCGATCCCAGTTTTGTGCTGGTGAAGGCTTCGTCACGCAGCGCTGGGCAACCGATCGAGGCGCAATTGACGGCAAAATGAATACGTGGCTCCTGGTAGCGTTTGTCCCCACGCAGAAGCGTTTGCTCGACATCGTCAAGGCTTCGTTTTTCACCCAGCAAGATAAAGAATTTTTGTTTCCATGGCGATGAAAAAACGCCACCAAGATCTTTAATGGACGTCAGCTCAGGGTAGCGGGTTAAAACCAAGTCGATGGTGTAGGCATTATAGGCATTGATTAAAAAGGCTTGCTGCTCGGCTAAGGGCCACTTCGCGTATTCTTGTCGGCTTAATGATGAAAGGGTTTTCAAGTAGGCATTTAGTTTCGTTCGGTCTTTTATGAAACCCTCATAGTTGACGCTCGTGCTGGTGGCTTTAGCATTCCAATGCACATATTGTTTAAGTAAATCATTCCATTGTTTGTGCGTGTTATCAAATGCTGCTTGCGCGGGCATGCTTGAAATCAGCAGCATAAAAAAGCTGAGCGCAATAGTTTTCATGATTAGCTCCTGCGCCAAGCAAAGAATTTTTCTGCCCAGCGCAAAGCAGCCTGCGGTGCATGGGCACGCTTCCAGTTACCAGCCGCGTATTTATTGGCCTCAGCCATGGTGGGGTAAATATGAATGGTGCCGAGTAATTTATTTAGCCCGATATTCCATTTCATCGCGAGTACGAATTCGGCCAGCAAATCACCGGCATGTGCGCCGACAATAGTGGCGCCAAGAATTTTATCTTTACCCGGTGCGGTCAATACTTTCACAAAGCCATGATCGTTGCCATCGGCAATCGCGCGATCAAGATCGTCAATGCCGTAGCGCGTTATTTCAACGGCAATATTTTTTTGTTTGGCTTCGTCTTCAGACAAACCCACCCGCGCCACTTCAGGGTCGGTAAAGGTCGCCCAAGGAATCACCCGGTAATCCGCTTTGAAACTCCAAAACGGAGCGAGTAAGGCGTTCACCGATGCATACCAAGCTTGATGTGAAGCCACATGGGTAAATTGATACGGGCCGGTAGCGTCGCCACAAACATAAATATTGGGGTAATTGGTTTGCATTAATTCGTTTGCTTCAATAGTGCCATTTTTGTTTAATGTAATGCCAAGTTCCTTTAGGCCAAAGCCTTCGGTGTTGGCGACACGACCCAGCGCCAATAAAAGTTTATCGAATGCAAAGCGGACTTCATTGCTATTGAATTCACAGATAAGTACTCCGCTGCCATCGGGGTCTTTTTCAATGCGAAGCGCTTTGTGCGCAACGGCAACGGTAATGCCTTCACTTGCGAATTGCTGCATGACTTCATTAGCGGCGTCGGCGTCTTCGCGCGGCATCAAGCGTGGCGCCATTTCCACTTGGGTCACTTGCGAACCAAAACGGGCAAAACATTGCGTGAGTTCGCAGCCAATGGGACCGCCACCTAATACTAGCAAGCGTTTAGGCAATTCACGTAAATTCCAAATATTGTCGCTGGTAAGATATTCGATATTTTCCAGACCGACGATTTTGGGTACCAATGGCTTTGCACCGGTCGCCAATACAATGCTGCGAGTCGTCAGACGTTTGCCATTCACTTCAACTTCCCAAGGCGAGATCATTTTAGCTTCGCCTTGAATGCAATCGATACCCAGCCCGCTATAGCGTTCAACCGAATCATGCGGCTCGATTTTGCTAATGACGTTTTGAACGCGTTCCATTACATCGGCGAAATCAAACTTCACGTCACATTTTTCGATGCCGTATTTTTTACTGTTATTGGCCTCATGTAATAATTTAGCCGAACGAATCAAGGCTTTTGACGGCACGCAGCCGGTATTCAAACAATCGCCGCCCATCTTGTGCTTTTCAATGAGCGCCACCTTGGCTTTAATCGTGGCACCAATATATGTGCTGACCAATCCGGCGGAACCGGCGCCAATAGCAATCAGGTTGTAATCGAATTTGTTTGGTTTTTTATACGCACGGTAAATTTTTCGAGAGACTATCCAGCCGCTAAGTTTGCGCATAGTGATCGGTAGCATGCCAAGTACAAAAAATGCTCCGATAATGCCGGGCGAGATAATGTCGCTCGGGCTTTTGATACTAGCTACCTGCGTGCCAACATAGACATAAGCGATCGTGCCCGGGAACATGCCAAGCTGGCTTACGCTATAAAAAGTACGCCCTTTTAAACTTGTTAGTCCCATCAACAAATTCACGATAAAAAACGGCACTGCTGGCACTAGGCGCAAAGTTAACAGATAAAAGACGCCGTCTTTTTGAATACCTTTTTCGATTGACTCCAGCTGTGTGCCGAATCTTCTGGTAACGGCATCGCGGAACATAAAACGTGCGCCCAGAAATGCGAAATACGCTCCGATGCTACTGGCAAATGAAACTACCACGGTGCCGGTGACCAAGCCGAAGATCGCACCTCCGGCAATTGTGAGTATTCCAGCGCCAGGGATCGACAGAGCTGCAGCAACAACATAAATCGCAAAAAATATCGTGATCGATAGCCAGAAATGTTCAGTTACATAAGTAGCCAAATTTGCCTGTTGCGATTTTAGATAATCGAAGGTGAGGTACTTGTTCAAGCCAAAATAAAAAAAAGCGACAATGGCAGCCACGAATATCAATCCGAGCACTAATTTTAAGTAATTTTTCCCAGACGCCATTTGATAAACCTTTCAATAATTTATTGTGAACTGCAAAGCACAGCATACCTGTAGTCTTAAGCCTGTTGACTATAAGAGCTAGCCTAAAGCCAAAAGGGTTCAGATAATGTGTAAATCGATGATATCGACCCAAAAGCGGCAAAAAACGCTAAGCTATAGCCATCATATTAATGGGAATATTGGCAGATGGAATCAATTAGCATTGTCGGCATTGTATTGATCGTGATTGCCGCTTTATTTATCAAGAAAATCGTAGGGTTTATGTTCAAATCCCTGATGTTTTTGGTCTTGTTGACTGGCGTGTATTTCTTTTTAGGCCCTCATTTTGGATTGCCGGTACCCAATTTTTGAAGAATTAGTAGGGTGGGCATCGCCCACCTTGGTAAAGCTCAGAAAATCCTGACACGTTTATCAGATAATCCCTACATTTTTCGTCACCGGAGAAGTTCACACTCCGAACGTAGGGTGGGCACAGCCCACCAAAACGAACTAATAATGTCTAAATATATTCGTACGTACTCGCCCGGTGCTTGTTATTTCTTTACTGTCGTGACTCATCACCTGCAAAGAATATTGACTGAAGCACAGAGTAGAAAGTTTTTACGGATTGCTATAAAGCATGTGCAATTGGAATATCCGTTTGCAATCGATGCATGGATTTTGATGCCGGATCATATGCATTGCATGTGGACTTTGCCACCAGGCGATGCAGATTTTTCAAAGCAATGGGGGCTGATTAAAGCAGGCTTTTCCAAACAGATGAATGCCTTTTCTAATCGGCGTGTAACAAGAAGCGCGTCACGTGAAAAGCACAGAGAATCGACGCTATGGCAAAGACGTTTTTGGGAGCACCGGATTCGTGATAAAGAAGATTTTAATTGTCATATTGACTACATCCACTGGAATCCGGTGAAACATGGGTTGGTCGAACGTGCAATTGATTGGCCATATTCTTCATTTCATCGTTTTCTGAAGGAAGGTGTTTATGGAGTAGATTGGGGCCTAAGTGAAAAAGAATTTAATCGCCAAAGTTTTGGTGAGTTGGGTTGAAATTTTAATACCAGTTTGTACCGACAATAATATTCTAAGGTCCTTGGCGGGCGGTGCCCACCCTACGAGAGCACTTCTTCCTGCTGCTGTTGCAGCGACCACATATTGGCGTAATGCAAATTGGCAGCGAGCAAATTGGCGTGCGTGCCGCGTTCAATAATTTTGCCGGCATCGAGTACGATGATTTCATCGGCATCCATAATGGTGGAAAGGCGATGGGCAATCATTAGAGTAGTGCGGCCAATGGCAATGCGGTCGAGCTCGGTCTGAATCGCGCGTTCGCTGGCGGAATCCAGGGCCGAGGTGGCTTCATCAAAAATCATGATCGGCGGGTTTTTCAACAAAGCTCTTGCAATCGCGACGCGTTGTTTTTCGCCGCCGGATAATTTCAGGCCACGCTCACCGACCGGGCTGGCATAGCCATCGGGCAGGGTGGTGATGAATTTATGCAGTTGTGCGGCTTTGGCAGCGGACTCGACTTCTTCGTCGCTTGCTGTAGGTTTACCGTAGCGAATGTTGTAGCGAATATCATCGTTAAACAGCACGGTGTCTTGTGGAACGATGCCAATGCAGGCTCTTACAGAATCCTGGGTCAGATCACGAATATCCTTGCCATTGATCCGAATGCTACCTTCGCCGACGTCGTAAAAGCGATAGAGCAATCGCGAGAGTGTGGATTTGCCGCTACCGGAATGCCCGACAACGGCTAAAGTTTTTCCGGGTGCAATCTTGAAACTAATGCCGTGCAAAATTTCGCGGCGTGGGTCGTAGGAAAAACGCACATTATCAAATTCAACACTGGCTTGATTTGTATTGAGTGCGACTGCATCCGGATTGTCTTTCACTTCCTGATCTTCATCGAGCAAACCAAATAAACGATCAATATTAGTCAATGCTTGTTTTACTTCGCGATACATCATGCCCAAGTAATTCAATGGTGCCGATAATTGCAGCAGATAGGCATTCACCAAAACTAGGTCGCCGATGCTCATCGTGCCATCGACAACGCCTTGGGCGGCGCGCCACATCATTGCGGTCACACCCAAGGCAACAATTGTACTTTGGCCGACATTCAATACCGCAAGCGTCTTCAGACTCTTGACGGTGGCTTCTTCCATTTGTTGCAAGCTCAGGTCGTAGCGGGAAGCCTCGAGCTTTTCATTATTGAAATATTTAACGGTTTCAAAATTAAGTAGTGAATCCACTGCGCGCGAACTTGCCTGGGTATCGGCTTCCATGGCGGCGCGGTAATAGCGCGTGCGCCATTCGGTCACTTTAATCGTCCAGGTAATGTATGCCGCTAGAGTAATAAGCGTAATAACGGCAAAACCAATGTCATAGGCAATGACTAAAACCGTCGTCACCATTATCACTTCAAGAATGGTGGGGAATATCGTGTAAAGCGTCCAATCCAGTAAATCGGAAATCGCGCTGCCACCACGTTCAACGTCGCGCGATACGCCACCGGTTTTACGATTCAAATGAAAACGCAAAGACAAATTATGCAAATGGCGAAACACTTGTAGCATCACGGTGCGTGCACTACGCGCCATCACGCGGGCAAAAACAATTTGCCGCAATTCGGTAAATAGGGTGATTGAAATTCGCGCCAAACCATAGGCCATTAGCAATGCAACCGGAAAAACCAATAGGCTTTTCTGGATGTTCATATCGTCAACGATATGTTTCATTACCCAAGGCAGGCTCAGGTTCGCCAGTTTGGCGATAACTAGGCATAGCAATGCAAGCCCGATACGTAGCGAATACGGTTTCAGGAAGGGTAGTAGGCTTTTCAATACCGCAGAAATATTGCGTTCTTTAAAAGCGCTGGTGGGAATAACTTCGGGGGTGGCACTCATTGGCGGCGGCTACTTTTTTTAAGATATGGGGCGCGAGCTGCTAAACTCAAGCGATGATTATCGGGCATTTAGGCATTTCGCGCAGAAGTCTAGCTTTAATTCTAGGCGCGTTAGCAATGGTGGGGCCGTTTTCAATCGACACTATTTTTCCGGCATTTGCCGTCATGGAAAATGCGCTACAGGTCGATAAAGTCGCGATGCAGCAAACCATTAGTATGTATTTACTTGGTTATGCCGCCATGTCGCTGTTTCATGGGCCATTGTCGGATGCTTTAGGCCGCAAGCCGGTCATTCTTGTCGGCATTGCCATTTTTACGCTGGCATCCGTTGCTTGCGCATTATCGACTTCAATGACGCAAATGCTGATCTTTCGCGTGATTCAAGGCTTGTCGGCCGGTGTTGGCCTGATTGTTGGCCGCGCCATCGTTCGCGATGCGTTGGATGGCGATGACGCGCAACGCTTGATGAGTAATATCTCGATGATATTCGGCGTTGCACCAGCTATCGCCCCGATTATTGGTGGCTGGATTTTAGGCTGGAGTAATTGGCAGGCGATTTTCTGGTTCTTGTCGGTGTTTGGTTTAATTTTATTATTGGCGACGGCATTTACTTTGCCGGAAAGTCATCCGGTAGAAAAACGCTTGCCATTGAATGTCAAAGCGCTGACTCAGGTTTACAAAAGTATTATCGTGAATAGACGGTTTAGATTGTTGGCATTGGCGGGAACGGCAAACTTTGGTGCGCTGTTTCTTTACATCACCTCGGCACCGGCCTTCGTGCTCGATATGTTGAAACTCAACGAACAGCAATTCGGGTATTTCTTTGTGCCGACCATTGCCGGCATGGTGATTGGTGCATTCTTTAGTGGCCGCGCCGCAGGAAAAATATCGGGTGTTCGGCTGGCCAATATAGGGTTTCTGTTTTGCGGAATTTCCGCTGCATTCAATATTCCCTACAATTTTTTTGTCACGGATATTACTTTGCCATGGGCGGTAATTCCGACCGTGCTCAGTGCCTTTGGTGTGGCTTTGGTATTTCCGATTCTTACCATCGCCATTTTGGATATGTATCCCAATCAACGCGGTACAGCATCGTCTATGCAGGCTTGTGTCGGTCTGTTATCGAATGCCTTGATTGCCGGAGTGCTGTCACCCGCTTTAAGCGATAACGGATTGCATCTAGCATTGGCCGCAGGCGCGTTTAGTTTAGTGGCTTATGCATTGTGGCTTTGGTATCTCGCGCATTGTGACAAGATGCCAGAAGCCTGTAAGGACGCGGAAAATCACGAGCCTATTGATGAGATGTGAAGTAGGGGCGCTGCTTGCTGCGCCCTAACGTCTCGACAATCTTTGGGCGCAG
>JAYSQD010000149.1:0-44308 GCA_043721835.1 Arenimonas sp.
CGGGCCTAGAAGGCCCTCCTACACGAGCTAGTGGAAACTTGTTTGCCGACGATGCGGCATATTATTTTTTACGAAAGCGCTTGATCGCAAAGACAAGCAATCCAATCACCAGCCATAGTGGCCAAATGGCAAATAAATCAATCACAACATCCAACAGGCCATACCAGCCGACTGAAATCGCGCTAAATAAACGACTCAAAAAACCTGGGCGGCTTGCTTTGGCAATTGCATCAACATCATCAATTTCGGTTTTACGTACTTTGCTTAATTGATAAAGCGAAAGATTAATGGTACTAAAAGCGACTTTATCTTCGACTTCTTTTTGTACAACGGTGGCCTCGTCTCGATTCGCCTTGGCGTCGTTCTGACCTGAAATAACCGCGGCTTTATCGCTAATCCTGCCTGGCGCTGTGCTCAAATCACCCAGCTGTTTTTGTGCTTCCTGGTTGCGTAAAAATTCCAGTTGTTTGCGAAGCAAATCAAATTGCACGTCGCGGGCTTCAAAATTACGTTGATCCAGAAAGTCGATCTGGGTAATCAATGCACGTAGAAAGTCCTGGGTCTTGTCGCTGGGAACCCGTACCGATAAATTTCCACGCACCGTGTATTCCGCCAGCTCTAATAATTTTGCATTGCCAATGCGGTAACGATTGACGTTATCGGTGTCCGCCTTAATCTGATTGATAACGACAAAGCCACCTTGGTTGGCCACTATATTTTCGATTGCAATGGACGATTGATAAACATCTTTAACGCGAAATTGTGCATCGGCTGTGCGGACGAACTTTCGTTCTTTATCCACATACGAAGTTGCACTTGAGCTCAGTTGCTCAACCCTGACAGGCTCAGACGTCGCCTGATCAAGCTCGTCAGCGCTTGCCGTCTTGGCAAGCTCTTCGCTCATAACTCCCCGGCTCGCCGGTGCAGGTGCAGGTGCAGGTGCAGCGGCATCCGCAGCAGCGCCACCTACCGACTCGCTGGCCGCAGAATCAGCAGCGGCAGGTGAAGACTCCTGTGTTTTAGAACAAGCGACCAAGACAACAACTAGCGTTGCCGATAGCAACGCAACCATGATTTTGCGCATTACATAATCTCCCCGTGCTTGAAACTGACAGCGGAATTTCTATTCCGACGACCTTTCGATGTCGGCCATGCTGGGTTTAACGCTGCATGTAATCAATAGGGGTTAAAGCATGATTCATTTGAGCGGTTACGCTTGGTTAAGCCAATTCTTATGCTTTGCAAAGGAGCAGACTAAAAAATAGTCATCCGACGTGGGAGCGCCCGTCAGGCGCGAAAAACCTCGCCTGATTTATCATGCTTTAATGAATTTATAGTGGACAATCTCAATTGTCCAAAAGTGTAGTTGTCGGGGACCTCGTGACTTCAAACATCGCAGCAGCCCATTCGCGCCTGACGGGCGCTCCCACGAAAATGGAAGAGGACCCTTGGGCCAGGTAGCTTGAGATAATGTCGAGCGCTTATGGTCGGCAGTTGCGTTCAATTAAACGAAGGTCAGCCTCTACATCCAGATCATGCATTTGTGACTGACCGCTTGCCATTCGACTCTTGGCTTCTTTACAGGCGTCGTATTCAACGGCACCAAATAATTTTCCAACCATTGCCAATCTCTGTTGCGGGCTTAGTTGCTTGCGAAATTTTATCCCGCTGACAAAAGGCTCGGCGCGACCGGGCATGGCAATAAACTGTCTTTTCAAGGGGTTTTTTGGCGCATTGGCCGGAGCTGGATTCCAATCATCGCTGTCTAGAGTTAAGCGTAATGCGGTGTGCGTAGTTTCCTCAATGTTACCTGCGACGGTAGTCGTTTCGATATCGGGCTTGGACAGAAATCGGCGACTTATAGGTTTTGTATTCAATTTTTTATCGGTGACCGACGACGACTCGACTTCCAATGGTGTGGCCAAAGGTATTGGATCAATAAACGTCACTTCAAGCACATCATCATTAATAGAAGCATATTGAAATGCTGTTCCCCGCCAGAAAAATAAATACCCGATAACGCCAATATGCACAAAGATGGCGAGAATTAGAACGGCAAAGTTCCAGCGCGGTTTTGCTTG
Organism: Arenimonas sp.; assembly: GCA_043721835.1. Classification (GTDB taxonomy): domain Bacteria; phylum Pseudomonadota; class Gammaproteobacteria; order Xanthomonadales; family Xanthomonadaceae; genus Arenimonas. Next base: position 2,082 of record JAYSQD010000149.1, read on the forward strand.
GACAAGGGCTGGTCGATGATAGTGAAGCAGGCTCCATGCATCCTGCTCGTCAATAATTTTGATTGCTGTCGATTCCATTCGTCAAATACTACTTTTTGGCAACAATCAGAAAGATGTTCGCTTATTGACCGCAGTGTCATCGTCTAGTTCATTTTTTGCATATGTTCGTGCCGCAAAAAACGTGCATGCTCGGCAAAGAAGAAATCATCGCCCGCAAGCGGCCTCCTACAAAAAATCCCGGCCTAAGCCGGGATTTTTTAAACATACAACGGACAAATCATTCCGCCGGAATGACTCGCAAAATCATGCTGTCCACCGCTACCACACGAACCAAACTGCCGACCGGCATGTCAGCACCCTGTACGGTCCATAAGGCATCACCGATTTTTACACGGCCTTGGCCATTGGTAATTGCGGTTTCAAGAGTCATTACCTTATCAACCAGTTGCTCGGCACGACGATTCAATAATGGCTTGTCACTGGGGCTTTCCATGCTGCGAAAAAATTGAATATAAACACCTATCGCCACAAACGAGAACACCACGAACAAAACTACCTGCATCAGTACAGTAAGGCCGGGAATTAACCAGACCACCAGAAAAACCGCGGATGCCGCTATGCCCAACCATAATAAAAAAATTCCGGGTGCCGTCGTTTCTGCTGCCATCAACAACAATGCCAGACAGGCCCAGACAATCATTTGCGGACTCATCGTAATTCCTTATGGCTGTTTGGTGTTTTTAGCTGCAATGATGGATTTTTGTTTGTCGGCGCTGTCGCGTGCAAGTTCTGCAATACCGGCAATGCTGCCCATTACACCCGTCACTTCGGTGGGAAGAATCATCAATCTTTGATTAGGCGAGTTTGCAAAATCTTTCAGCGCTTCAATATATTTTTGTGCAACGAAATAATTAATCGCCTGCACGTCACCAGAAGCAATAGCTTGGGAAACCATCGTGGTCGCCTTTGCTTCAGCTTCCGCCGAACGCTCACGCGCTTCAGCTTCACGGAAGGCGGCTTCTCGCTTGCCTTCGGCTTGCAAAATGGTACTTTGCTTCTCACCTTCGGCTTTGAGAATTTCAGCTTGACGGAAACCTTCGGCTTCCAGAATATTGGCGCGTTTTTCACGCTCGGCTTTCATTTGCCTTGCCATGGAATCAATCAAGTCCCGTGGTGGTTGAATGTCTTTCAATTCGATCCTGTTCACCTTGATGCCCCACGGGCCGGTGGCGTGATCGACCACGCCAAGTAATTTGGCATTGATTTCATCGCGCTTTGAAAGCGATTCGTCCAAATCCATCGAGCCAATAGCGGTACGAATATTGGTCATTACCAGAGCAATGGAAGCCTGCTCCAGATTCGACACTTCATAAGCCGCTTTGGCCGCATCCAATACTTGGAAAAACACCACGCCATCGACTTTAACCACGGCATTGTCTTTGGTGATGACGTCTTGTGATGGAATTTCGAGCACCTGCTCCATCATATTGACCTTGCGCCCAATACCTTGGGCAATCGGCACCAATACATGCAGACCGGGGCTAAGCGTATGGGTGTATTTGCCAAAACGCTCCACAGTCCACTCAAAACCCTGGGGAACCATGCGCACCATTTTGGCGACCATAATAACTACAAAGACTAAAAGCGCTAGAACAACAAGCATACCCATGACGAACTCCTAGAAATATCCAGCTCAGTATATGGAGTTTTGGAGGAATTTATTGGTTTCCCCGCTATCTTTGTTGCGACCCTTTTTGACTTAGGTGCATCTTTATTACCGTGACATCCCCTTTCGCCATCGATGTTCCGTCCAGTCTGCTTACCCGCGCCAGAAATGGCGAGGCGGCAGCGTTCGAGCAGCTTTATCGCTGGTTTGAACGGCCCGTTTACACGCTGGCGCTGCGGCTATGCGGCCAGCCGGATGAAGCCCAGGACATTTTGCAAGAGACCATGTTGAAACTATTCGGAAAAATATCGGAATTTCGCGGCGACTCGCCCTTTTGGCCTTGGTTGCGGCAAATCGCCGTTAACGAGAACTTGATGCGCATTCGGAAGCGTCATCCCGGCCATGAAATAGACTTGGCGAGCGAGTCGGATTTTCTGGAAGCCGATATTTTATTGCCGCCGCAAGCCGCCGATACCCAGCTGTTGATAAGCGCGATGAATCAATTACCCGAAACCACTCGCAGCGTACTTTGGCTCTACCACGTCGAAGGTTATACACACGACGAAATTGCCGGCTTGATGGACAAAACCATTTCATTTTCAAAATCACAATGCGCACGCGGGGCTAAAAAACTGCGCGAACTTTTAAACATTGAGCATCACAATATAAAACAGGAGGTACTGAGCCATGGCTGATATCTCGTCGCAGCACTCTGGCATTTGCATCAGCCAAGCCCTGCGTGATTTACCACAGGAAGCACCCATGCAATCGGCCTGGCCAATACTTGCTCAACATATTCCGGCGAAAAAATCGCGTCGCTATTTTCAAATGGCATTGGCCGCCAGTATGGCTTTGTTGGCCATTATTCCGCTGAGCTTGCACTCACCACAAATTAGTGACGACCAAAACGGTGCCACCCTGCAATCGGTGATGCAGCAATCGTCGCAACTGGAAAACATTTTAATCGCCACACGTAATTCAACCAGCAGCAATGCCAGCGCCGAAGTTATCAGCTTGGCACTGGAAGACCGCATTCACGCAATTGACAGCGAGCTTGGTGGCGATTCATTAACTTACGGACAGCAGTTAAGCCTATGGCAAAAACGCGTCAGTATTTTGCAGGAAGCCACCGGACTTTATTCCTCACAGCGTTATCAACAGGCGGAAGGTCGATCCTACGAAATTGCCTTGGTCGAATCTTTTTAAACTGATATTTAAACGAATTTTCACCCGGAGATACCATATGAAAATAACAACACTCAGCCTGATTTTAGCCTGCACATGGATGGGCAACGCCTTCGCTGCCGAACCGGCAAAAATTAGCAGCGCCGAACAACAAGCCACCCAGGCAGAAATTGATAGCTTGGTCGCACGCATTGAAGTGCTTTCAAAAAAACTGGGGCCCGACCATTCTGTGAGGGTCGATGTTCGACGATTTGATCACGGCAATGCTCCATCAGCGCCAGGCGAGCATGGTCCGCGCGAACTGATTATCGAGCGTCGCATGGGCCCTGGCTCAATGACCGAAGCTCGCGGCCCTAAACTTGGCATCGGCATTGTGATGGCGCCCAATGCTGCCGCCAATGGAGTGCTGATTGGTGCAGTATCACCTGATGGTCCAGCGGCGAAAGCAGGCTTGCGTTCGGGCGACGTATTGCTGAGCGTCAACGGAAAAAATATTGGTTTCAGCGGTAAAGAAGGCGTCGATAAAGCACGCGAGTTGTTATCAGACTTGAAGCTCGGTCAAAACCTACAGCTTACTTATGCACGCGCTGGCAAAGCAGGCAAGGCTGATGTCAAAGTAGATAACATCGGACGCATGATGATGTTCAGCGACAATGAATCTGCATTTGCACCACTCGCAAATTCGCATTCAAAACCAATGATGATGGGCGGTCCGAATGATCGCGAAAATATCGAAATTATTGCATTTTCCGATTGTGAAAAATCCGGCAAAAAAGATTGCGCGCCACCACGTATTTTTGAAGCCCTGCGTTGGCAAGGTTTGAACCTGGCATCGTTGGATGCACAATTGGGTCGCTATTTTGGTACTGACAAAGGTGTGTTGATTATCAGCGCCGGGCCAGGCATGAAAAACCTGCAAAGCGGCGATGTGATTCAACGTATAGAAGCCACGCCGACGCAATCGCCACGTGATGTGATGCGGGTATTACGCGAGAAAAAAGTCGGTGAAAAAGTGAACCTGAGTGTTCTGCGTGAACGCAAAACACTTAACATCGAAATAACAACACCGGAAGCAAGAGCCATGCCGTTCTTGACTCCGCCACCCGCGCCGCCAGCACCGCCCTCACCACCGCGGGCTCCAGGCTTAAGCCCACCACCACCACCCCCGCCCGCCGCGCCGCCAATGGGAATGCGCTTTGAAGACGACCAGGACCGCATGATCTTAATCAGTCAAACCAACGACAATCTGAACGAAGAAATTGAGATTAAAATATCCAAATAACCTGCTTGTTTAATGGGCGGGAACTATTGCTCAGGCATGCATGTCCTAATACGCGTTAAGACAAACTCTTTAATCCCGGCTCTCACTAGGCTGGGATTTTTTTGTCTGTGCGTAGGGTGGAACCACCGACAGGTGGCACACCGTTGGTGTTTCCACCACAGGTTGCGATGGTCTTTGGTGGATACCGCATGGAGCGCGGGATCCACCCTACCTAATAGATTATTCACAAGCAAAGCCCGTATGATGCAGCGATGCCCGGGGATAAGCTGTGAATACATTCAAACAGAGTTTGGACGATTTGTCGCGCGGCTTGCGCGAGCGTCCCGACGAAATCATGATCGAGATCGGTGCCGGTGGCGAGTTATTGGTCGCACGTATTCGTGTGGTTGCGACCGCTTTATTATTATTGCTGCCCGTCACCAACTATATTCTGGGTGGTTCTTTTTATGAAAGTTTTAGCGGCGGCGTAGGTGCGATCGGCGCATTTTTATTAAGCCTGCTGTGGTTACGACTATCCAAGCATCATCGGCTTTATCGCTGGCTACCGTTTGTGTCGGCCGCCTGCGATGTCAGTATTGTGAGCGCCGTATTATTTCTGTTGTCGCTCAATAATCCAGCAGCCGGTTTGAATAGTGTCGTGGTGTGGTCCTGTTATCCGCTGGTGATAGTAGCCACCGCATTGCGTAATGATGTCCGTGTCTGCTTGCTCACCGGTGCTTTGGCGATTGTGCAATTTTCATTGCTTTGCATTTTCATCACCAACCAAAGTAATGGCGCCGAGATATCGATGGATTACGGTGTGATTTCGGTATCCAATCAAATCCAACGTATCGTATTGCTGGTTGCCATCAGCATGCTGACCGCGGTGGTGGTGTATCGCATGCAAATGTTGGTGCAATTGTCGGGCACCGATGGTTTAACCGGTCTGCCTAATCGACTTTATTTAAACCACCGCGTGCCACATTTACTGGCGCAGGCAAAAAACGACAACGCCACGTTGTCGCTCGCCATTATCGATATGGATTTATTCAAACGCATTAATGATGACCTGGGTCATCTAATGGGTGATAAAGCATTGCGCCATGTGGTGCAAACCTTGCGTGAACAATTGGGTGCCGAGGAACCCCTTATTCGTATTGGCGGTGAAGAGTTTCTGCTCGTCATGCGGATGCCGATTGGCAGTGCCTGGGAAAGAATTGAATTTTTGCGCAAACAGATTAATGCCAAACCCTTTTTGCCGCACCCGGATGCCCTACCACGACCACTGAGTTTTTCTGCGGGAATTTCCTGCTGCCCGCATGACGCCAGCGATATCTCCGGCCTGCTCAAACACGCTGATCGCAGACTAAGAGCGGCCAAACTGCAAGGCCGTAATCGAGCAATAGCGCGGGATTAATCCGCTTACTTGCTCGAAACCTGCGTCTGCACTACCCTGCTGCATCGATTCGGGGATAAGAACACATGGATATTTTGAAGGGTTTGTTTGGCTTGGCGGTGCTTATTGGTATTGCTTGGGTTTTTTCGAATAATAAATCGCGAGTCGATTGGAAGCTGGTCGGTACTGGTGTTTTTCTTCAAATTGCTTTTGCTTACTTCGTTCTATTGACGCCTTACGGCAATGCCATTTTTGATGCCATGGGCAAGGCCTTTGTCACCTTGCTTGGTTTTACCAATGCAGGCTCCGCCATGATTTTTGGTGAAATGAGCAAGCCCGACAAATTTGGTTTTATCTTTGTATTTCACGCATTGCCTACGGTTATTTTCTTTGCTGCCTTAATGGCCATTCTTTATCACCTGGGCATCATGCAATTGATTGTCAAAGCCATGGCTTGGGTGATTACCAAAGTAATGAAAGTGTCAGGCGCAGAAACTACCGCCGTATGCGCGAGTGTTTTTATTGGCCAAACCGAAGCGCCGCTCACAGTGCGGCCTTACATCAGCAAAATGACTGAATCCGAATTACTCACCATGATGATTGGCGGCATGGCGCATATTGCCGGTGGTGTAATGGCGATCTATATTGGTTTATTAGCGGGCAGCGATGTTGGGCTACAGACAGAATATGCCAAGCATTTTTTAGCGGCCTCGATCATGGCGGCACCTGCTACTTTATTAATTGCAAAAATTTTGATTCCGGAAACCGGCACGCCGTTGACGACCGGAAAAGTTTCGGTCCACTTCGAGCGCGAGAGCAAAAATATTATTGATGCCGCCGCCGCGGGTGCTGCCGACGGTATGAGATTGGCACTCAATATTGCAGCGATGCTGCTGGCCTTTGTCGCATTAATTGCGATGATAAATGCGATTGTCGGCTGGTTCGGCGACCTTCATCTGAGTGGCTGGAATAGCTACAACATGATGCTTAACCATGGCGCAGCCGCTGGTGCAGCGCCAGTAAAACTCAATCTTGGTCTGATCCTTGGCTATGTGCTGGCACCAATAGCCTGGGTCATTGGTATCGAGTGGGATGACGCGGTGATTGCCGGCGGTTTAATTGGCCAAAAAGTCGTGCTAAATGAATTTGTTGCCTATCTGCAATTAGCCGCTACTCCCGTCGGCGATGGCGTGGGCGCGATAAGCGAACATAGCCGTTTAATTTTGACCTATGCCCTATGCGGTTTTGCCAACTTTGCCTCGATCGCCATTCAAATTGGCGGCATTGGTGCACTCGCGCCTGAACGCCGTGGCGATCTTGCACGTTTCGGTATGCGTGCGGTTTTAGGCGGCTCAATTGCCACTTTGATGACCGCCACCATTGCTGGCGTTTGGCTGGGCTACATTTAAAATCCCCATGCTTTCACGCGTGCTGATAGTCGGTAGTTATGTGCAAGACCATGCCTGGCTAGTCGATAACTTTCCGGTTCCAGGAGAAACCCGGCGCGCGCTGGGTTTTTCTAGCGGCCCCGGTGGCAAAGGTTTTAATCAAGCCATTGCCTGTGCTCGCCAAGGCGTAAGCACGGTTTTTATTGGCGCGATTGGCAATGATGCCCTCGGTGAATGTGCAACAACTTTTGCTGCCAATGAAGGCATGGAAGCTTGCTGGCATATTCGCAGCGACATGCCGACCGCAGCTTCCAGCATTGTCGTCAATGCGCAGGGCGAAAATATGATTGCGGTGAATTTGGCCGCAAATGATTATTTGGATATCGGTTTTCTGCAAACACAGTCAGCACAATTTCAAAATGCGAATATTGTTTTGTGTCAGCTGGAAAACAATCTGGATGCCATCGGTGTCTCATTCGAGCTAGCTAAAAAAAATAATGCCCTCTGTGTTCTCAACCCTGCACCCGTACATCCTGACCTGAGTCGCGAATTACTTGACTCGGCCGATATAATCACACCGAATGAAACCGAATTCGCCCTGCTCTGCCAGCGCTTTGCCAACATCGCCTTCACCGCCGATCAAGTGGCACAAGCCGAGGACGCCATGTTGCATCGTTTTTGTCGCGCGCTCAGTTCAAACACCATCGTGATTACCTTGGGACGTTTTGGCTGCTTCGTTTCGCACGGAAAAAATACGCGGGGCGATACGCAGAGTTTCTATCGAATAGCACCCGAGGCCGTTAATGCCATCGACACCACCGGTGCTGGCGATGCTTTCAGCGGCGGCTTGGTGGCAGCTCTAAGCCTATTTCCGGAACATGCTTTTTCACACGCCATTCAATACGCCGGCCGAGTGGCCGCGCTCTCTACCGAAACCATCGGTACCGCGCCCGCCATGCCGAGCCGGGCACAAGTCAGCGCAAGGTTTAGCTGACCATCAAACCGTGGGAGCGGCGTAAGCCGCGAATGGTATTGCGGCAGCGTTATTCGCGGCTTACGCCGCTCCCACAACAGAGTATTGGCGTAAAATAGCGTCCTCACTCAAGGACACTCCCATGCTCAGCCCCGAACTTCGCCAACGCATCGACAGCCTGCTCGCTTCCAACGCCGTGGTTTTATTTATGAAAGGCTCGCCCGCCCAGCCCAGCTGCGGCTTTTCATCAAAAGCCTCGGGCATATTGAATGAGCTGGTTGGCGATTACGCCCATATCGATGTTCTTGCTGATGACGAAATTCGTGAAGGCATCAAGATTTATGGCCAATGGCCGACCATTCCGCAGCTGTATGTGAAAGGCGAATTAATCGGCGGCAGCGACATCATCGACCAAATGTTCAACAGCGGCGAACTGCATGAAGTGCTCGGCGTGCCTGCTCCCGTGCGCATTACTCCTACTTTGAATATCACAGCTTCTGCGGCACAAGCCATTCGTCAGGCGATGGAAAACGCCGAATCCGGTGTCGCTTTGCACTTGAATGTCGATGCCCGCTTCCAATCGCAATTTCAGCTGAAACCTGTCACCGGCAACGAAATTATCGCGGAAGTTGAAGGCATCAAAGTCTATTTTGACCTTGCCAGTGCGCCGCGTGCCAATGGCATTTCCATTGACTGGGTTGAAGACGCTCGTGGCTCCGGCTTGGCCATTGATAACCCCAACGCGCCTGCCAAAGTTCAGTCCTTGTCGGTTGAAGCACTTAATGAGGGCCTGCAAAGCTTTATCGTTATTGATGTAAGGCCCGCACATGCCAGAGCAATTACCGAGTTTCCGCACCCGCACGATGTTCTTGACGAAGACAGTTTGGAGCGCTTATCGGCATTACCCAAAGACAGCCGCTTGGCATTTCTTTGCCATCATGGAAATTCGAGCCGACAGGCCGCCGAACATTTCAGGGGTTTGGGCTTCACCCAATTATTCAATGTCGAAGGTGGTATTGACGCTTGGGCTGAACGTGTTGACAACTCGTTACAACGGTATTGATAGCTGTAGAGCTTTTGCGCTAAATTTGCGGTAAGCTGAATGCATGCGTTCCGTTTCATCCTTTTGCATCATGAGGTTTTTTATGAAGTGGATATCAATCGCTTTGCTGACAATAGGTTTAACGGCCTGCTCGGGTGGTGAATCAAGCGGCCCCGCAGGCAAGGCAGGCGCAGCAGCATCGGCCTGTGATGCTTTCGTGAAAAACAAACTGGAAACCAAACAATACAAACTTGATTTGAATGTGTTGGCAGCTAGTTTGAAACCCAATGCACAAGGCAGGGCTGATTTAAGTGCTCCCATTATCATTGAACCCGGACTTACCACGGAAGTAAAACAAACCATTCAATGCGACGTGCGTTTTGGCGCTGACGACGCACCGGAAGTAATGACCGTAAATTTCATCTGGTAAGCAAAAAAATAATTAATAAAAAACCCGGGTAATGCCCGGGTTTTTTATTTCTAGTTGATATATTAATTACTCGTCAAAACGCAAATGTTTGACCGACTTTCCATGACGACGAATCAGTTTCAACGCTTCGATACCGATATTGATATGTTTTTCGACAAAATTTAAAGACACGATTTTATCGGAAGCTTCGGTCTTCACACCTTCGGGAATCATCGGTTGATCCGACACCAGCAATAATGCTCCCGCTGGAATGCTATTGGCAAAACCGGTGGCAAATATTGTTGCCGTTTCCATATCAATGGCCATGCTGCGAGTCTTGCGTAAATATTCCTTGAACTCGACATCATGTTCCCAGACCCGGCGATTGGTGGTGTACACGGTACCGGTCCAGTAATCGTGGCCCAGGTCGCGTGTCATGGTTGAAATGGCACGCTGCAAGGCGAACGCCGGCAAGGCCGGTACTTCCGGCAAGAGGTAATCGTTTGAAGTACCTTCACCGCGAATCGCGGCAATCGGCAGAATCAAATCGCCCAATTCGTTTTTGCGTTTCAAGCCGCCGCACTTACCTAGAAAAATAACTGCTTTCGGCGGTAATGCACTCAACAAATCCATGACCGTTGCCGCGTTTGCGCTGCCCATACCGAAGTTGATCATGGTGATGCCGTCAATCGTCGCACTCGGCATTGGGCGGTCTTTACCGACTATTTCAGCACCCGTAAGACGCGAAAAATGATCCAGATAACCACCGAAGTTGGTAAGCAACACATGCTCGCCAAAGTTTTCCAGCGCCACGCCGGTGTAACGCGGCAACCAATTACTCACAATATCCTGTTTGTCCTTCATTGTTCTCTCCTCTTTCATGCCTATTTTGACACGTTTATCCATGACCTTAGTCATGCTTGGCAGTGTCAGCCTCTCGGGTTAATGTGTCGGCATCTACGGGGAGATTTTTCATGCGTAAACTTTGTCTCGTCGCCGCTCTGGCGATGCTCAGTATGTCTGCGGCTAATGCCCGAAAATCAGAAACACCGGCATCGCCACCGCCTGCTAGCGACCCGTACCCCAGCACCTATCAGCGTATTGGTTCGGCGCCGGTCTTGATTCGCAATGCCACCGTGCTTACCGGCAGCGGTGAGCGGCTCGACAATAGCGATGTATTGATGCGTGATGGCAAAATTGTCGGCGTCGGCAAAAATTTGGAGGCCTCCGGCGATGCCACCATTGTCGATGGCACCGGCAAATGGGTAACACCGGGCATCATCGATGACCACTCGCATTTGGGCGTTTACCCAAGCCCCGGCGTCAGCGCGCACGAAGATGGTAACGAACTCACCAATCCAGTTACCCCCAATGTATGGGCCGAGCATTCGATATGGCCACAAGACCAAGGCTTTGCTACCGCATTAGCAGGAGGCGTGACTTCATTGTTAGTTTTACCTGGCTCGGGTAATTTAATTGGTGGCCGTGGCGTCGTGCTGAAAAATGTCTATGCCAATAGTTATCAAGCCATGAAATTTCCCGGCGCGCCGCATAGTTTAAAAATGGCCTGTGGCGAAAATCCCAAACGTGTTTATGGCAGCAAAGGTTCATCGCCTTCTACCCGTATGGGCAATGTGGCCGGTTATCGAGCCGCCTTTATTGAAGCCCGTGGCTATATGAAGTCTTGGGATAAATATAATAATGCCGACAGCAAGGAAAAAGGCGATGAGCCGGCTCAGGATTTGCGTCTTGAGACACTCGCTGATGTTATGCGCGGCGATATCAAAGTACAAATTCACTGCTACCGCGCCGATGAAATGATGTTGATGATGGATTTGGCAAAAGAATTTAATTTCAAGATTGCCTCTTTTCATCATGCGGTTGAAGCCTACAAAATTGCCCAGCCTTTGGCAGACAATGGTATCTGCGCATCGATGTGGGCCGATTGGTGGGGCTTTAAAATGGAAGCGCTTGACGGCATCCAGGAAAACATTGCGCTGGTCGATCGCAAGAAAAACAGTTGCGCTATCGTGCATTCCGATTCTTCCGAAGGCATTCAACGCCTGAATCAGGAAGCGGCCAAAGTCATGGCTCGCTCCAGTGCATTAGGCATGAATGGCAGCCCGGAAAACGCCATGCGTTGGCTGAGCATAAATCCTGCCAAGGCAATGGGTATTGACAAAGTCACTGGCTCACTCGAAGCCGGAAAAATGGCCGATATAGTATTATGGAACGGCACCCCTTTTAGCGTTTATGCCAAGGCTGAAAAAGTGTATATCGATGGCGCGCTCATGTTCGACATCAATAATAAAAACATGCAGCCGACGTCCGACTTTATGGTCGGCCAGGGAGTCAACCCATGAAACATTTATTTTTGATTGCTTGCCTGCTGTCCAGCTCTGCCTTCGCACAAAACGTATTGATTAAAAATGCGACCGTGCATACGGCGGGCACTCGCGGCACATTAAAAAATACCGACGTGCTTGTGCAAGGTGGCATTATTCGCGCGATTGGGCCGAATCTTTCAGCGCCCGGCGTTAGCAGTATCGATGCCAAAGGCAAACCACTGACACCGGGATTATTTGCAGGCCTGAGTGATATTGGTCTGGAAGAAGTCTCGGCTGAAAAATCCACCGTCGATGCAAGCTTCACCTTGGGCGAAGGCGTTAGCGCACAAATGCGGCCCGAATTTGATGTGGTGCCTGCATTCAATCCCAATTCAATACTGATCCCCATTACGCGTCTGGAAGGCTTCACCTTTACCGCATTAAGCGCCAATGCTGGCAGTAGTTTGCTCAGCGGTCAGGGCGCCATTATGCGTTTGAATGGCAAATTCGAGGACCCGATTGGTTCGCGTATTTTATTTGCCAGCATGGGCAGCGGTGCCGATGAACTCAGCGGCAGCTCGCGTGCTGCGCAATATATGCTGCTTGATCAGGCGATTCGAGAAGCGCGCGGCACGTCGCCTTATGATTATCATCAAGCGTTGCTCACACCTGCAGGGCGTGAAGCACTCAATAAATTTTTATTGGGCGGGCGTACCGTGTTTCATGTCGAGCGCGCATCGGATATTCGCCAAGTGCTCAGCTTTGCGAAAAAGAATGGCATGCGCCCGGTAATTGTCGGCGGCAGCGAAGCCTGGCAAGTGGCGGCACAATTAAAAGCCGATAACGTGATCGTATTTGTCGATGCGCTGCAAAATCTGCCATCGAGTTTCGATCAAATCGGCGCGCGTCTGGACAATGCTGCACTGTTGCAAAAAGCGGGCGTGCGAGTGGGTTTATATCGGGCCGATGACGCCACCCAAAATGCCCGCAAAGTTCGCCAGGTCGCTGGCAATGCCGTGTCTTATGGCTTGCCCTGGGAAGCCGGACTTGCTGCAATTACCAGCGTTCCTGCCGATGCCTTTGGTGTTGGCGATAAAGTCGGCCGCATTGAGGTGGGATTGATCGCCGACCTTGTTTTATGGAATGGCGATCCACTTGAAGTCAATACTTTCGCCGAACAAGTGTGGATGAGTGGTCAGGCGATGCCGATGAAATCACGTCAAACCCAGTTACGCGACCGCTACATGAGCGAAGAAAACGGTTTGCCGCGGGCTTACAAAAAATAAACTACAGCGTCCCGGCCTTCGCCGGGATGACGTAGCACATCAAGAAAGCAATTATTTTTCCGGAAAAAAACATGAAACTCCAATTTCTCGCCACCGCCATCCTCCTCACTTTTTCAACCGGCAACTTATCTGCCGCCGATAAAAAAGAAGCCGCCAAATGGGATATCAACACACCACATAAAGGTGCAAAAAATATTTCCTTCAGCACCGATGAAGGTACCTGGCTTGATCTCGATGTCAGCCCGGATGGCAGCACCATTGCTTTCTCGATGATGGGTGACATCTATACCTTGCCAATCAATGGCGGCGCAGCGAAACGCATTAGCTCAGGCCCGGCCTTCGACGTGCAGCCGCGTTTTTCACCGGATGGAAAACAAATTGCCTACACATCGGATCGTGCGGGTGGTAATAATTTGTGGCGGATGAATCGTGATGGCACCGAAGCCAAACAAGTCACCAAAGAAAGTTTTCGCTTACTCAACAACCCAATCTGGACACCCGATGGTCAATACCTGATTGGTCGCAAACACTTCACTTCAGAACGCTCACTCGGCGCCGGTGAATTGTGGATGTATAACTTGAAGGGCGGCAGCGACGGCCTGCAATTGAATAAACGCAAGAACGATCAAATGGATTTGGGCGAACCGGCCATTAGTCCCGATGGTCGCTACGTTTATTATTCCGAAGATGTCAGCGACGGCGATACCTTTGCCTACAACAAGAATGTTTATGGTGTTATTTATGCGATCAAGCGTCTTGATCGCGAAACTGGCGAAGTTCGCACCTTGATTTCTACACCCGGCGGCGCGATTCGTCCGCAGCCATCGCCGGATGGAAAATCACTCGCCTTCGTCAAACGCGTTCGCGAAAAATCGGTCTTGCACGTTATGGATTTGCAGTCCGGCGCTGTTCGTCCGGTCTGGGACGGCTTGTCGCATGACCAACAGGAAGTCTGGGCGATATTTGGACCGTATCCAAATTTCAACTGGACGCCGGATTCAAAAAATGTCGTGATCTGGGCGCAAGGTAAATTGTGGCGTGTCGATATGAAGACCGGCGCACAAGCGGCCATTCCCTTCACTGCCACCGTGCAGCAAAGTCTGGTGGCGCCGCTACGCTTCTCGCATCGTATCGAGGGCAATAGTTTCTCGCCGAAAATGATTCGCGATATTGCCAGCAGCCCCGACAACAACAGTATCGTATTTCATGCCGTTGGAAAACTCTGGAAGAAAACACTTCCCAACGGAGTGCCAACCCGGCTCACTTCAGACACGAAAAATTTTGAATACCAGCCGTCGTTTAGTAGTGATGGTAAAAAACTGTTGTACACCACCTGGTCCGATGAAAATCTTGGTGCGATTGTCGAACTTGATTTAAGCACAAGCCAGAGCCGCAAACTGACGACAGAGCCGGGCTACTACTATGGCCCGCGTTATTCCAATGATGGCTCGCGTATTTTGTACAGCAAGCAATCGGGTAGCAGTTTGACAGGTGGCGTCTGGAGCGGTGAGCGCGGCGTATTTATGATGGATGCGCAAGGCAAAAATAGTTTTCGTGTTACAAAAAACGGCAGCTACCCACAATTTTCGCCCGATGGTAAGCGGATTTATTTCCTGACCGGCGGCGGCTTGTCGAAAAAATTGCAAAGCATCGGCATTAACGGCGAAGAACCCCGCGATGTATTCACGATGAAATATCCAGACTTCGTGACCATCAGCCCGGACGGCAAATACATTGCATTCACCGAATTTTTTAATGCTTATATGGCACCTATTCCGCAGACCGGCGGCGTGCTTGAACTTTCAAAAGATATCAGTACATTACCGGTCACCAAACTGAGCACCGACACCGGCGCGTATTTACATTGGTCACACGATTCAAAAACTCTGCACTGGCTGGTGGGCGATCGTTATGTATCGCGTGGCATTACAGCGAGTACTGCCGATGCTGGCGTAGTTCTTGGCTTGACTGTTGCTACCGATAAACCTGCCGACACGGTTGCCTTTACCGGTGGTCGCATCATCACCATGCGCAATGCACAAAGCCAGCAAGAAGTGATTGAAGATGGCGTGCTGGTTGTGCAAGGGCAAAATATTATTGCTGTCGGCAAACGCGGTGATGTGGCGATTCCACAAAACGCGAAAAATATTGATGCTACCGGCAAAACACTCTACCCCGGCATTGTCGATGTGCATGGTCATGGCAATCATTTTGGCGGCGGTGTGATGGCGCAAAATAATTGGGCTTATTACGCCAACCTAGCTTTTGGCGTGACAACTCTGCATGACCCGTCGGCCAGCACCGAGATGGTATTTTCCCAATCAGAATTGCAAAAAACCGGCGAGCTGATTGGCCCGCGTGTTTTCTCGACCGGTAGCATTCTTTACGGTGCTGATGGTGATTTCAAAGTCACGGTGAATTCGCTCGAGGATGCACGCAGTCACCTGCGTCGCTTGAAAGCCAACGGAGCCTTCAGCGTAAAAAGCTATAACCAGCCACGTCGTGAGCAACGCCAACAATTGAACCAAGCGGCGAAAGAACTCGGCATGCTCGTTGTGGAAGAAGGCGGCAGCACCTTCAATCACAATATGACCATGATGCTCGATGGCGTTACCGGTATTGAACATAATATTCCAGTCGCACCACTGTATCGCGACGTGATCGAAACCTGGCGTCAGACCGATGTTCGTAACACGCCAACACTCATCGTGAACTATGGTGGCGTGAATGGTGAATTTTACTGGTACGGCCACACCAATGTTTGGGAAGATAAAAAGCTTAACAAGTTCTTCCCGCAACAAGCACTCGATGCTCGCAGCATTCGTCGCGAAACCGGACCCGAGTGGGATTACTACCATATTGAAGTCGCCAAAGCCGCCAAAAAAATGCGCGATGCCGGCATCAAGATTCAAGTCGGCGGCCACGGTCAATTACAAGGCCTCGGCACCGTCTGGGAAATGTGGATGCTGACTCAAGGCGGCATGACGCCGTGGGAAGCCCTACGTGCCGGCACTATCGATGGTGCCGACTACATCGGTTACTCGCAAGACCTGGGTTCACTTGAAGTTGGCAAACGCGCCGACCTAGTTATCGTCAACGGCAACCCGCTGGAGAATATTCAAGCCACCGCCGACACCGCGATGGTGATGGTCAATGGCCGTTTATTTGACACCAGCACCATGGCGGAAATCGGCGGACAACAACACCCTGCCCCGACCTTCTTCTGGCAACGTGAAGGCGGCGTTTCCGGCGAAAGCATTGGTCTTGAAAATGGACCCAGTGCAGATTCGGCAAAAGATTAATTATTTCACTCATTATCCACCCCAACGTCCCGGCCAATGCCGGGATGTGTGTGTGTGTGTGTGTGTAGGAGCGAGCTCTGCTCGCGAAAACTCTGCGATAATCTCTCACGAAAATACTTCGACGCAGCTTCTTTCGCGAGTAGAACTCGCTCCTACGATTGGAAAATATGGAATACTGGCTTGAGCCCCATAAATCAATATCGAGAACACCATGGCAACCCGTTATTACATCCGTCTTCCAGAACCATCGAAAGCTCGCGGCAACGACTCCGAACTTGCATTCAAAAGCGAAGGCGCAGAAGGCTTTGCGTCCGAACTCGAAAATGCACTACGCACGACTGAATTATTCGAACGCTGGAAAGCCAAGCAAGCCGAACCCGATGATGTAGATCAAAGTCTGGCGGCAATCGATTTAAATTCTACCGTCAGAGCCACGCATCATGATTTGTATATTGATCTTGTGATCGTGACCTCGGTTCCCGGCCCGGTGTTCAAGCACCGAATGAAATTACTTGCTGGCAGCAACTGGCAATTGAGTGATGTGAAGGCTGCATAATTATTATCGTGGGAGCTCCGTAAGGCGCGAATTCTTCCAGGCTATTCGCGCCTTACGGCGCTCCCACGATGTTTAATATGCAAATCAATACGCAAATTCTCTAAATACCGGATCCACCGATTGATTCCAATCGCCGTAATACAATTCCAATTTGCGTTCGGCTGGGGTTTGGTTCGCCATCGCAAATTCAATTAAAGGCTCGATAAAGACGGCTTCACTCGCACCGGTTTTATTTAATTGATTACGACGCTGCAAGCCCATGCCGGATATTTTTAATGCTTCGAGTGCAAGCTCGCGCAAACTGTGATTTCTAAATGGCACTTTGAAGCCCATCTTGGGCACGTTGTCGCGCAAATGATTTCGCTCTGCCATCGTGAAGTCTTTCACCAAATCCCAGGCGGCATCGAGCGCAGTTTGGTCGTACAACAATCCGACCCAGAAAGCAGGCAAGGCACATAAACGATTCCAAGGCCCGCCGTCGGCGCCGCGCATTTCCAGATATTGTTTTAACCGCACTTCCGGGAATGCCGTCGTCATATGATCGGCCCAATCTTTCAGTGTCGGCAATGCGCCAGGCAAATTCGGCAGCTCGCCTTTCATAAAATCACGAAAACTCAAACCGGCGCAATCGATATATTCTTTATTGCGATAAGTGAAATACATCGGCACATCGAGCAGGTAATCGACATAACGCTCGAAACCAAAACCTTCATCGAAAACAAAATCGAGCATGCCGGTACGATCTTTATCGGTATCGGTCCAGATATGCGAGCGATAACTCAAATAACCATTTGGCTTGCCTTCGGTGAACGGCGAATCGGCAAATAGCGCGGTGGCTATGGGTTGCAATGCCAATGACACCCGGAATTTTTTGATCATGTCGGCTTCGGATGAATAATCCAGATTCACTTGCACGGTGCAGGTTCGCTTCATCATGTCCAGACCCAGCATGCCGACTTTCGGCATGTAGTCACGCATGATTTTATAGCGGCCTTTCGGCATCCAAGGCATATCATCACGCGACCATTTCGGCTGAAAACCCATGCCCAGAAAACCGAGGCGCAATTCATCGGCGACAGATTTCACTTCATACAAATGATTGGCGACTTCGCAACAGGTTTCATGCACATTGCTCAGCATGGCGCCTGACAATTCCAATTGACCGGCCGGCTCAAGCGTGACCGAAGCACCGTCGCGTAAAAGCGCGATTACTTTTCCGTTTTCTTCATAAGGTGTCCAGCCGAAACGCGTCAGTCCGCGCAGCATGGCTTCAATACCGCGATCGCCTTCATAAGTAGGCGCGCGCAAATCATCGAGTCGGAAACCGAATTTTTCGTGCTCGGTACCAATTCGCCAGGCCGACTCGGGCTTATTGCCCTTGGCATGAAAGTCGATAATCTCTTGCTTGTTTTGTATCACTTGCTCAACCACATTACTGGGACCGGACATAAAAATAATCTCGTAGGTATTGCGCTTAAGTGTGGGCTAGACTCTACAATCACAAGTCAGCCAATTGAGCCGAGTTTACCCCAAGCATGCGTATTATTTTGTCAATCATATTGCTGCTTACAACGATGCCACTGTTGGCACAAACACTGGAGCGCGGCAACGGGCCCGAACCTTCAACGCTAGATGCGCATAAGTGCCCGGAAGTGGCCTGCGGCAATATTGTGCGCGATCTTTATGAAGGCTTGGTGGCAAAGGACGGACAAGGCAAACTCATTCCGGGAATGGCCGAGCGCTGGGAAGTATCAAGCGATGGCCGTACTTGGACTTTCCATCTGCGCCAACACTTGAAATGGAGCAATGGCGAAGATTTAACGTCGATCAATATCGTGCATAGTTTTCAACGCGCGTTTACACCTATCACAGCGGCGCCGTTCGCGGAACATTTTGAGGCCATCAACAATGTTGGCGAAATAATGCGCGGCGAAAAACCACCGTCTGAACTAGGTGTTTCAGCACCCGATGCATTCACCGTGGTGATCACACTAAAACGAAGTGCTGCGCTTTTACAATTATTGACTCTGCCAACGGCGTACCCGGTGTATTTACCGGCAATTAAAAAATTTGCCGCGCAACATACTCGGCCCGGAAATCTGGTAAGCAATGGTGCGTATCGCTTGCAAGGATGGACGCCGCAGTCGTTTGTCAAACTGGAACGCAATCCGAACTTTCGCCAGCAGGCCAGCATTGCAAATATCCGTTTTCATGTGACCGAAGATGCATCAAGCGAGCTAAAGCGTTTTGAATCCGGCGGTCTGCATATAACGGAAACTTTGCCGCCACAACCACTGATTGCATTGAAACAAAAGTTCGGCTCGCAACTTCGTCTGGCGCCTTATCTTGGCAGCTTCTGGTTCGGCTTCAATCTTACACAGCCACCCTTGAAAAATAATCCTGCGCTGCGTGAAGCTTTATCGCTGGCAATAGATCGCGAAAAAATCACACGCTATATCACTGGCTTTGGCGAGAAGCCTGCCTACGCTTTAGTGCCGCCTGGAACAGCAGATTACTCACCGGTAACATTGAATTGGTCGAAATTAACGCAAGCCCAGCGTGAAAACCTGGCGCGAAAAAAACTGTTTGAAGCCGGTTACGATGCAAACAAACCCTTGGAAATTGAATTGCGCTACAACACATCCACACCACACCGCCGCTTGTCTTTGGCCGTGGCCGCCATGTGGCGCGACGTGCTCGGCATTCAAGTGCGTTTACGAAACGAAGAATGGAAAGTATTCGTCAATAACCGCAAACAAAAAACCATCACGCAGGTTTTTCGTGGTGGCTGGATTGCGGACGTGAACGATGCCCGAAATTTTTTGTCAAATTTCCAAAGCGGCAATGTGGTGAACTGGAGCGGATTCGATGACGCGCAATATGACGCGCTGATGCAGCAAGCCGACCAAGCCAGTACTGCACGCCAGCGCACCGCACTGATGCAACAAGCTGAAATAAAATTATTATCGCAGCATGCGATTATTCCGGTTTATTTTTATGTTTCCAAACATTTGGTTAACCCACAAGTAAAAGGCTTTGAAGCAAATTTACTGGATCAACATCCAAGCCGTTTTTTAGATTTGCAGGCTGCAAAGCCATGAAACTATGGCTATCGCGCATTCTAGAAGCAGTACTCACCTTGTGGTTACTCGCCACGCTATGTTTCTTTTTATTGCGCAGTGCACCGGGCGGCCCATTCGATAATGAAAAAACGGCACCGCCGGAAGTGCAAGCAGCATTGAACGAACAATATCGTCTGGATCAGCCATTGTTTTCGCAATACACCGCTTGGCTAAACGATGTTGTTCATGGCGACTTGGGGCCGTCATTCCAATACACCGATTATCGCGTTACAGAGCTTATTGCCAGTAGTTTTCCGGTCACCTTCATCAACGGCAGCGCAGCATTATTGCTATCGCTTTTAGTCGGAATACCTTTGGGTGTATGGGCGGCATTGCGTGCAGGCGGCAAGCTTGATCGCGTATTGATGTTTACCGCAGGCCTAGGTTTATCCATTCCGAAATTTGTAGTGGCGCCGATTTTAATTTTAATTTTCGCCGTGACTCTGAAATGGCTACCCGCAGGCGGTTGGAATAATGATTGGCAAAGTGCATTGCTGCCGATTATTGCCTTGTCGCTTCCGAACCTGGCGTATTGTGCACGGCTTATGCGAGCAAGCATGCTGGAAACATTGAGCGCCGATTATTTACGCGCGGCAAAAGCACGCGGATTTTCGGGCGCGCGTTTATTATTTCGCCATGCATTAAGGCCTGCATTACTGCCTGTGATTGCATGGCTATCGCCCGCCTTGATCAACGTTGTTAGCGGCTCGGCAGTCGTCGAACAAGTATTCGGCATACCCGGCATTGGCCGCTATTTTGTCCAAGGCGCGCTGAATCGCGATTACACGCTGGTGCTCGGCGTGGTGCTGTGCATAGGCACCGCGATTGTGATTATCAATGCGCTTGTGGATGCATTGCGTGTGCGGATGGATCCAAGATTAAGGGATGTGTTTTGAACGTAGCCCGGGTCACGCGCCACGTACCCGGGAAAACCTGCGACATCATCGAACTTGTAATCGCAAAAAAATAATAGCTCATTCAATCAATATTTTAATCTGCGAGTCCGCGAGTCCCCGGGTCGGTGCAGCGTGACCCGGGCTACGATGCTTCACAAAACTGTCGCAGGTTTTTCGCGCCTTACGGACGCTCCCACGGTTTTATTTTTCGTGACCTTTGTGTTTTCTTTTTTATATCAAACAAAGTCGCAGGCCAACCCCGGGTCGGTGGAGCATTACCCGGGCTACGTTTCAAACCCCGATCTGCAGCCAATTGGCCACAACGCCGCGCGCTTCATCAACACCTAATTTTGTTTCGGATGAAAATAATTGCACGCTGGCGGTGCCGGCTAATTGTGCTTTGACTTCGCGAATGGTTTTGGTTTGTTCACCGCGTCCGATCTTGTCGGCTTTGGTCAATAAAATATGCGCAGGCATATGCCGGCGAAATGCGTAACTCAACATACCTTGGTCAAATTCGCGCATTGGGTGGCGAATATCCATCACAATGATTAATCCGGCTAAGGCTTGTCGGGTATGGAAAAATTCATTGATAAATTCCTGCCAATGGATACGCAGGTTTTCAGGTACTTTGGCGTAGCCATAGCCTGGCAAATCGACCAGATGTTTTTCTGGTGCGACTTGAAAATACACCAGTTGCTGGGTACGACCGGGCGTCTTAGAGGTGCGGGCCAGGCTGTTTTGATTGCACAGGGTATTTAATGCACTCGATTTGCCTGCGTTCGAGCGTCCAGCAAAGGCGACTTCAAAGCCGGCATCGGTCGGCAGTTGGCTGGGTAAGTGGGCGGCAAGCCGGTATTCTGCGCGGGCAAGTGGATTCTTCATGACGCTAGTTTACGCGAAGGCCATGCCGAGGCGCTTTAATCGGCGACATTACATTGACCATACCCTAGGCTGACTGGGATAATTAGCGCCTTAGCCGCTGAACCTGCGGCCCTTCAAAACATTGTTTGGAGCTTTTCCATGAAGTTCTCCCCCATTATTGGTGTGGTAGCTGCCGTTCTCGTCACTAGTGCCTTTGCTGCACAACAAGCCGCTACCGTAAAACCGGTGCTTGAAGCGGCTCCTGCGCCTATGGCTGCCCTGGTTGATAACAAGCCTGCGACCGCCGGTGATGTGACTCGTGGCCAGACCAAAGCAGGCACTTGTGCTGCCTGTCATGGCGCCGATGGTAATGCGGGTGATCCGCAATATCCTAAATTAGCCGGCCAGCATGAGCTTTATATCGCACGCCATCTGGCGCTTTTCAAAAATGGCGGCCGTGAAAACGCCATCATGATGGGCAACGCCATGGCATTGACTGCGCAAGATATGCGCGATGTTGGTGCCTATTTTGCAACACAGAAACTCTTGGCCGGCATTGGCGACGACACCGTGATTACTGAAGGCCCGAACCAAGGCAAAAAATATTACCAAGTCGGCGAGCGTATTTATCGTGGCGGTAAAGCTGACGGCACGCCGTCTTGCATTGCTTGCCATGGTCCCACTGGTCGCGGCGTTCCCGGCCCAAGTTACCCCGCCATTGGTGGCCAGCACGCTACTTATACTGTCGCCAAACTGACGGCATTTAAAGCCGGTACGGTTTGGGGCAAGGATGCACAAGCCAATATGGTGATGAAGGCCGTGGCTAAAAACCTGAGCGATGAAGAAATTCAAGGCTTGGCGACCTACCTGCAAGGCCTGCATAATGCCGCTGACGGTCAAGTTGCCGTAGCAAAGTAAAAAAGTTCCCAGACCGTCTGCTGGCTTTCAGCTGGGGTTGCAAAGCAGACGGGCAAAGTGCGCCCAGTTCCCACCTTTTCAGGAGAGTTCCATGTTGCGTCGCGTGCTGATAACTGTTTCTTTTTTGTTCCCCATGGTTGCCACCGCACAGCCAATGGCGCCGGGCATGCCACGCGCTGGTGTTGATTACGAAGTATTGCAAGCACCGCAACCAACATTTTCGGACGTGAAAGGTAAAATCGAGGTTGTCGAAGTTTTTAGTTACGCCTGCCCACACTGCGCCCACTTCCAGCCTTTTGTCAGCGCATGGAAGAAAAAAGCACCGGCCGACGTGAATTTTATTTATATGCATGCCGCTGGTGGCGGAGCGTGGGAACGCTTTGCTCGCGGCTTTTACGTTGCTGAAAGCAAAAAAATCCTGCCGCGTACGCACGAGGCTATGTTCAATGCCGTTTTTGTTGAGCAAAAATTAACGCCGAATGCATCGCTGGACGAAATCGCTGATTTCTACACTAAGTTCGGTGTCGATAAAAAAAGTTTTCTCGATGCCATGATGAGCAAAACCATCAACGACAAAGTCGCAAAATCTACCCAGTTTAGTATTCGCACCGGTGCCAACAGCACACCCACTATTGTAATTAATGGCAAGTATAAAATTGTTGCCACCCAGGACCGCGGCTTTGAAGGCATGATAAAAACGATTGATTTTATTGTTGCTAAAGAACGCATGGCGATGAAAGCACCAAAACCAAAACCTGTTGCAACTCTTTAATTATTAACCCTGTATCTATGTTGTCTGGCTCGGGAGATTTTTCAATGAATGCCATTTTACGTCGCGTTTTTGCTGCCAGTTTGATGTTATTGCCGATGGCGGTTTTCGCACAAACTTCCGCGCCGCGCGTCAATGTTGATTACACCGTATTGACTACCCCGCAAGCTGTTTACGCACCGATGAAGGGCAAAATTGAAGTTGTCGAAGTATTTAGTTACGCCTGCCCGCATTGTGCTGATGCCAGCTCGGCCATAACCACCTGGGCTAAAACCAAAGCCCCCGATGTCAATTTTGTGTATTTGCATTCCGTAGGGTCACCGGCATGGGAGCGTTTTGCTCGCGGTTTTTTTGCTGCAGATGCCAAGAAAATCCAGGGCATAACCCATGATGCAATATTCCAGGCGGTCTTCGTCAGTCAAAGCCTTTCGCACGATGCATCACTGGAAGATATCGCAAAGTTTTACAGCAAATATGGCGTAACAGCCCCGCAAATGCTGGCTATCATGAATAGTCCGAGCATCAATGCTAAATTGAATCGCTCAAAGCAATTTACTATTCGTACCAGTGCCAACTCCACGCCGACAATAATAGTGGCGGGGAAATATAAAGTCAGCGCTACCCGTGCAGGTGGTTTTCCCGGTATGATGAAAACAGTTGATTTTCTGGTGGCCAAAGAACGTGCTGCAATGATGGCGCGTACAGTTGCCAAATCTGTGCCTGCGAAATAATTTTTGCTGTTTTTTATTAAAGGCCGCTCAGCGGCCTTTTTTATTGCTCGAAATATCTATCGACACCCTCGTCTCCATTGCAAGCAACAGCGCATAAGCACAGACTACTGCAATGAATGCACCCGCGTCGCTTCGCATCCTAAGCAGCAATATTCAAGCCGGCTCACGCACACGCGCTTATCGTGAATATGTCACACGCTCGTGGTCGCATGTGCTACCTAATGGCAAGCGCGCCAATCTTGATGACCTTGCCCGATTAACCTCACAGTTTGACATCGTTGGCTTGCAGGAAAGTGACCCCGGAAGTTTACGTTCGGGTTTCGACAATCAAGGCCATGTGCTTGCTGAACTCGCAAAATTTCCCTTTCATAGTCATCAAGCCAATCGTCGCATTGGCAATATTGCCAGCAGTGGCAATGCGCTGCTCAGTCGCTTGGAACCGAGCGAAATGCTGGACTATGTTTTGCCTGGTCGCTTGGCCGGTCGTGGTGTGCTGATTGCAAGTTTTGGCAGCGGCAAACAAAGCTGGCAACTGGCAATTACGCATTTATCACTCGGCGTAAAATCACGCCAACTGCAATGTAATTTTTTAGCAGATTTATTTGGCGATACTCGTCGCTTGGTATTGATGGGTGATTTTAATTGCGAAGCCGACGCACCCGAAATGCAGGTCTTGTACCGACGCACACGATTGCAGGCCCCATCGCAAAGAATCAATACATTCCCAAGTTGGGCACCAATTCGCTCACTCGATCATATTTTATGTGCCGGTTTTGATGTCACTGACTATTCGGCTGTAGTTGCTGCCGGTTCCGACCATCTGGCAGTGGCGGCCAGCATTAAAGACCCGATGCAAATTCCGTAGGTCGGGCCCCGGCCCGACGCTCTTGAAAGTTTGCGATGCTTTTTATGTTGTGCGGGGACACAACGCTCTTGAAAGATTGCTATGGTGTTTATGTCGGGCCAGGGCCCGACCTACATCACTGTGATTGTAAAATCACCTCAACGCATAACCAAACTGCTGCCTGAATTGTTCGGCAAATTGCGCGTAATCAAAACGCTGGTTTTGTGGGCCGACATTTTCAATTTTCAATGCTCCCATCAACGAGGCTATACGTCCCGTGGTGGCCATATCCATGTTGTTCATCCAGCCAAAAATCAAACCCGCGCGATAGGCATCGCCGCAACCGGTGGGGTCTGCAACTCTAGTCACCGTAGCGGGAGGAATTTGCAGCATTCCGCTCTTGGAATGGATTTCCGAACCTTTGGGTCCGCGGGTTATTAGATAAGCCTGCACACGTTCGGCGATTTGTTTTTCGCTTAGACCGGTCTTTTCTTGCAGCAGATTAGACTCGTAGTCGTTCACGGTGACATAGGTCGCCTGCTCGATCATCTGCGTCAATTCCTTACCATTAAACAATGGCATCGCTTGGCCAGGGTCAAAAATGAACGGAATATTGCATTCAGCAAACTCGGCCGAATTTTGCAACATGGCTTCATAGCCGTCGGGCCCGACAATGCCAAAACCAATATCGGGCACATCGCGCACATGGTTTTCGTAGGAGCGCATCATGGCGCCCGGATGAAAGGCAGTAATTTGGTTATCGTCCAGGTCGGTCGTGATAAAAGCCTGCGCGGTGAACAAATCGGGCAGCTCCTTGACGAACTGCAAACTAATACCGCGTTCCTCGAAGTGGGTGCGATAAGTAGCAAAATCCTGCCCGACAGTCGCCATCGGGATTGGATTTCCACCCAGTAATTTGAGGTTATAGGCGATATTTCCGGCACAACCGCCGAATTCACGGCGCATGCGGGGCACCAGGAACGAAACATTCAGGATGTGCACTTTATCGGGCAGAATGTGATTTTTGAACTGGTCTGGAAACACCATAATGGTGTCGAAAGCGAGCGAACCACAAATCAATGCCGATGCCATCATGAAATCCTTAAAAGGGATGGCGCATAGGCCACGAAATAAAACTTGATCAAACAAACAAGCGGGCGCACATATTAACGCGAGCTGAGCGCGATGACATTAAATATTTATCGGAACTATTTCTCAGAAACATTGATTATTCCTTGCTCTCAGGGCCTTGTAATTGATACCCTAACAACTTCATTTTTCTTATCTAGTGCAGGCTTCAACGATGTTCAAGAAGCTCCGTGGGCTGTTTTCAAACGATCTTGCCATTGATCTCGGCACCGCAAATACTCTCATCTATATCCGTGGTCAAGGCATTGTGCTCAACGAGCCCTCCGTCGTGGCTGTCCGTCGTGACCGTACCGGCAGCAACACCATGATCGTTGCGGCGGTTGGCACTGAAGCTAAACAAATGCTCGGTCGCACACCCGGCAATATCGCCACCATTCGCCCCATGAAAGATGGCGTGATTGCTGACTTCACTTATACCGAAGCAATGCTCAAACACTTTATTCGTAAAGTGCATACCTCACGCTTTTTACGTCCGAGTCCGCGCGTATTAATTTGCGTGCCTTGTGGTTCGACACAAGTGGAGCGTCGTGCCATTAAAGAATCGGCCGAAGAAGCCGGTGCGCGCGAAGTGTATTTGATCGAAGAACCGATGGCCGCTGCCATTGGTGCGGGCATCCCGGTCCATGAAGCACGTGGCTCGATGGTCATTGACGTCGGTGGCGGCACTTCGGAAATCGCGGTCATCTCGCTGAACGGCATCGTGTACGCGCAATCAGTGCGCATTGGTGGCGACCGTTTCGACGAAGCCATCATCAATTACGTGCGCCGTAATCATGGCACCCTGATTGGTGAAACCACCGCCGAACGAATCAAGATTGAAATCGGCAATGCCTTTCCGCAAGCTGAAGTGCGCGAGATGGAAGTGTCGGGTCGCAATCTTGCCGAAGGCGTGCCTCGCATGATTTCGATCAATACCACCGAAGTTCTCGAAGCCTTGCATGAACCCTTGGCCGGTATTGTCAGCGCGATTAAACAAGCGCTTGAGCAAACGCCGCCCGAGCTGTGTGCCGACGTTGCCGTTCGCGGCATTGTACTAACAGGTGGCGGCGCACTCTTGAAAGATTTAGACAAACTTATTTCCGAAGAAACCGGTTTGCATGTCCATGTTGCTGACGACCCGCTCACTTGCGTTGCTCGTGGCGGTGGTCGTGCATTGGAATTAGTCGATATGCACGGCAACGATTTTTTCTCGCCGGAATAATGTAAACAGCGATTGTTTGTATCCGACATTTTTAATATGTTTTACGCTGCGCAACTTCTGATCAATTGTCATTCCCCACAATAGGCGGGAATGACAGTTTTGTAATTAATCAGAATTTCATTAGCTTAATGCCGGCGCGTTGATCGCGCCGGTTTTTTTAAACACGCAGAGGCTCGGGATCTATTCGTGGTGTACGCATCATCATCCTCCAAGCGGTTTACTGATAGCGCCAGCGAGACGCTACCATTGCTGGCTTACCTGATTTTGGCCAGCGCCTTAATGCTGACCGATCACCGCATGAATATCGGCCAGCAAACACGGAAACAATTATCGGTTGTGATCGAACCAATCTGGTGGTTAGCGTCCTTGCCTGCACGCATGTGGTCGGGCGTTGATGGCGAACTGGCCACACGACAAGCACTGCAAGACAGTAATGAAAGATTGGCCCGCGAACTGCAAATTGTGAATGCCCGCATGCAACGCATGAGTGCCATCAATGTTGAAAATCAGCGCCTGCGCGATTTATTGAATGCCACCCGTAATGGCAGTTTGCAAGTTCAAATGGTCAGCATTCTGGATGTCGATTTAAATCCGTATCAACAACGCATTGTGCTCGATGCCGGTTCGCGTCAAGGGGTAAAAATTGGCCAAGCCATCATGGACGCTGGCGGAATTTTGGGTCAAGTCATTGAAGTATCAGACAACAAGTCCACGGCGCTGCTGGTGACGGACGCCGACCATGCCATTCCGGTGCAAGTGGCACGTTCGGGTTTTCGCAGTATTGCCTTTGGTACCGGCGAGCCAAATTATTTGTTGATTTCCGACATCCCGCAAAGTGCCGATATTCGTAAAGGTGATGTATTAGTGACCTCGGGTATGGGCGGTCGTTTTCCTGCCGGCTTTCCGGTAGCGATTGTTGAAAGCTTGAACCCCAATGATACCGGCTTGTTTATGGTGGGCCGTGCTAAACCGGCCGCACGCCTGGATCGTGGCCTGGAAGTATTATTGGTGGATGAAATTATTCCCAGCCCGCCCGTCGCAAAACCAATGATCGAAACACCTGCACTTATTACAACTCCTGCCGCCGCAGTGGAAGCCGAGAAAATTAAAACGCCATGATTCGCCAATCATCCAGCGTTATGCGCACGGCAAGTTTATTGCTAGGCCTGCTGTTTCAAATTATTCCGCTGCCCTCAGGCCTGGATTTAGCACGGCCGTATTTGCTGGCATTATTTCTTTGCTATTGGTGTCTTGAAACGCCAGAAAAAACCGGTTTAGGCACCGCTTTTATTTATGGCCTGCTATCGGATTTATTCAGCAGCGGCTTGCTTGGCGAACAAGCGTTGCGTTTGGTTATTTTAGCGTTTTTGGTATCGCGATTCCGTGCCCGCTTGCGCTTCTTCCCCCTGTGGCAACAAGCATTGGCAGTGTTTGCCTTGCTATTGAATGATCGTTTGATCATGAGTTTATTGCATTGGCTGGTGAACGATCATGCACTGTCATGGGTGGCTTGGTTGTCGCCGGTACTGGGCATGTTGTTATGGCCATGGCTATTTGTCGGCATTGATATGCTGCGTTTGCGTGCCCGCGAGAAAAGCTGATTCATGCGCAGCTTACGTCGCCAACGCATCAAAAATAATATTGCCGAAAGCGAGCAATTTCGTCGACGTTCGTTTCTCGGTTTTATCTGCATTGCCTTGGCCATGCTCGGCCTGGCCTTTGGTTATTTCCGTTTACAAGTATTGCAACATCAGGAATATCAATTACGCTCCGACGCTAACCGCATCAAACCCCGCCCTATTGTCCCGGCCCGCGGCCTGATCTATGACCGTACCGGGAAATTATTGGCCGACAATATTCCCGCCTATCGAATCGAGCTGGTGCCCGATCAAATTGAAGATATTGATAAAACCGTTGAAGCCATAAAAAAAATTATTTCGCTTAGCGCCGAAGACCTTGAAGCTTTTCAGCAAGCCCGCAAAGCCACTGGGCGTTTTCGACCTGTCGTTTTAAAATTACGCTTGAATGAAGAAGAGCGTGCCAAACTCGCATTGAACCGTTACCGTCTGCCGAACGTCGAAGTGGTGCCGTATCTCACACGCCGTTATCCCTACGAAAACATGTTCGCCCATGTTATTGGCTATGTCGGTCGGGTCGATGCCAAAGACTTGGAGAAGTTAGGCGATAGTAAATTTACCGCGCTTTCCCATACCGGAAAATCCGGCTTGGAAAAATTCTACGAACAAGATCTACGTGGCGAAATTGGTTATGAATCGGTTGAAACCAATGCACAAGGTCGATCCTTAAAAACCATTGGCATGCAGCAAGCAAATCCGGGTTATGACATTCAATTAAGTATTGATGCCGATTTACAAAAAGCCACGATCGAAGCCTTTGGCGAACTGCAAGGTGCGGCTGTTGCCGTCGATCCACGTACCGGCGAAATATTGGCAATGGTGAGCTTGCCGCTATTTGACCCGAATTTATTTATCAACGGAATTTCGCACGTTAATTATCGTGCTCTGACCGAAAACATATCGCGCCCGCTGTACGACAGAAATTTGCAGGGTGGCACTGCACCGGGTTCTACCATTAAACCTTTTGTTGGTCTGGCCGGATTAGAATCGGGTTTACGAAAGCCCGAAGATAAAATTTTATCGACCGGTGAATTTCATATTCCCGGTGTCGCGCGTGGTTTTCGTGATGCCCATGCCGGCGGCCATGGCTGGGTAAATTTACAAGAATCCATTGCGCAATCGGTCAACACTTATTACTACAAGCTCGCCCTGGATATGGGCATACAGCGTTTTGATATGTATATGTCGCAATACGGTTTTGGCAAAAAAACCGGAATTGATTTACCGAGTGAAAGTATTGGCATCCTGCCCTCACCGGAATGGAAACGAAAAAGATTTAACGAAGCTTGGTACCCAGGTGACACCGTCAATGCCGGCATCGGCCAAGGTGTATGGAATGTAACGCCATTGCAATTGGCACAGGCAACGGCCGCTATCGCCAATAATGGCGTACAGCGGAAATTACATTTACTTAAAGCAAAACGCCATGGCTTCCAGACGCCATGGCAGGCGGTGCCCTTGGTTGCCCCTGCCCGCATTGCCAATGATCAAGCTCATATTGATGCCGTCAAGAGCGGCATGTGGGGCACCGTGAATGGCCCGCACGGAACCGCACGCGTGATTGGAGTTGGCGCGCAATATGTAATTGCCGGAAAAACCGGCACGGCACAAAAAGTTAGCCGAAAAGGCAATATCAGTTTGAATCCAAATCAACTGGCAATGAATCAACGCCATCAAGCTTTATTTATTGCTTACGCACCCGCCGATAATCCGCAAATTGCAATTGCCGTTATGGTGGAACATGGCGGCTTTGGTGCGACGACTGCTGCACCGATTGCAAGAAAAATGATGGATGCCTGGTTGCTTCCAAAATTAACGCCGCCCATTAACACCCTAGTGCCGCCAGTAGTAACAGTGCCTGCACAAATAACGAGCACGACCCGATGATGAGCTGGCTGCAAGCTTGGCTCGCCGATTGGCTCGATTGCATCGACGTGCCTTTATTCATTGGCTTGCTATTAATTTTAAGCACTAGCCTTGTTGTACTCTCCAGTGCGGGCGCGGCCGAGAGTCAGCATTTCGTACTCGCACAAGGCGCACGATTTGTGGCAGGTATTGTCGCCATGTTAATTATTGCGCGCATTCAGCCCAATCGTTTGCGATCATGGACACCGATAATTTTTGCATTAACCCTGGCCTTGATGCCGGTGGTATTCGCTGTTGGCTCGGGCCGAAGCGCACGCTTATGGATCAACCTCGGCTTTTTTTATTTACAGCCAGGCGAATTATTAAAACTCAGCGTCCCCATGATGGTCGCTTGGTATTTGCACCGTGTCGTGTTGCCGCCGACGTGGGGAACGCTGGCAATTTGCGGATTAATTATCGGCGTACCTGCCGCGCTTATCATCAGGCAGCCGGACTTGGGCACTGGCCTACTAGTCGGAGCATCAGGAATTTTTGCCCTGTATTTGGCCGGCATGCATTGGTGGCGCATTGGTTTGTTCGCGGGCACCGGATTGGCATCATTACCCGTGGCCTGGCTATTTTTACGCGACTATCAGAAAAACCGGATTCTTACTTTTCTAAATCCTGAAAACGACCAACTCGGCACCGGCTGGAATATTATTCAATCAAAAATTGCGATTGGTTCCGGCGGCTGGTTCGGCAAAGGCTTGGGAAATAGTACGCAGGCAAAACTTGATTATCTGCCCGAGCACACGACGGATTTTTTATTTTCGGTACTATCGGAAGAATGGGGATGGATCGGCGTTATTTTTGTTTTCAGTTTATATATTTTCGTGATTGGCCGATGTCTTTGGATAGCCTCGAATGCACGTGACGGTTATTCACGTATTTTAGTCGGCGCATTGGCCATGACATTCTCGGTCTATGTGTTGGTTAATGGCGGCATGGTAGTGGGGCTATTGCCGGTAGTCGGCGTTCCCATGCCATTGCTTAGTTATGGCGGCACCTCGGCGGTTTCACTGCTGGCAGGCTTTGGCATAGTGATGTCGGCCAAGGCGCATCGAAAATTTATGGGCCCATAATGTTTGCAAAACCTTAAGCCTTATCGTGTTAAATTAAATAAAATTTTGAGTACTTCATTATGCGTATTGTATTAATTACCGCTTCAATCTGCCTCTTGGCTGCCTGTGCGGGGGATCTAAAAAAGAATGAAGCACCTAAGCCGGCAGCCAATCCCGTAACGGCTCAAGCACCGCCTGCGCTGCTTACGCCCGCTGCCGTTCCAGTCATCGTTGCGCCACCGGTAAAGCCGGAAGAAAAAATTGAATTATTCATTGCCGACACTTCAAAAAAATTCAATATCCCCGAAAATGAAATTCGAGCAACGCTGGCACAGGCGCAATATCGTCAAAGCATTATTGATGCCATTACCCGTCCAGCCGAAGCCAAGCCCTGGAAAAACTATCGTCCGATTTTTGTCACCGATGCCCGCATCGGTAATGGACGAAAATTTATGGCCGAACATCGCGTTGAACTACAACGCGTGCAAGAACGCACCGGCGTACCGGCTGAAATTATCGTTGCCATTATTGGTGTAGAAACCAGCTATGGCGGCAATATGGGCAACTACAAAGTACTTGATGCACTTTATACGCTGGCTTTTTATTATCCAAAACGTGAAGTATTTTTCACTAGCGAACTGGCACATTTATTTGAGTTGAGTAAAGTTGAAAAATTCGATATTCAACAACTCAAAGGCAGCTACGCAGGTGCGATGGGCTGGGGCCAGTTCATGCCATCGAGCTATCTTAATTATGCAAAAGACGGCGACAACGACGGCCGTCGTAATTTATTTGTAAATCTTGATGATGTATTTTCATCCGTTGCCAATTATTTTGTCGGCTATGGCTGGCGTAAAGGCGAACCGGTTTTTGTGCGTGCCAGTATGGATAGCAATGCCCTACCTTTCGTGCCCGATACCATGGAAGCAAAGTATTCACTTGCTGAGCTCGCTCAAAAAGGCTATCGCCCAATAGCTAACACACCCAATTTACCTGCTACTTTATTAACTCTCGATGGTAGCGAAGGTGTTGAACACTGGATTGGCTTCAATAATTTTTATGTCATTACTCGCTACAACCGTTCACCGCTCTATGCGATGTCGGTCTATCAATTGGCACAAGCCATCGCAGCACCGGCATCAGACATTTCAACGGCACAATGAGATTTTTTGTTGTTGCAATACTGCTGATACTTTCATTGTCGGCCTGCGCCAGCAAGCCGGAGCGAAAATCAAACCGCCCCCCCCACCAAACGGCTCGGGAAAATTCATCTCGTGAAGTAACCGCCGATCGAGATAATAATAATGCTTTCCGGCAAAATAGTGCCGAAGAAAAAAAAGATCCGTGCGCGCCGATCTATGAGCACGATGAAAGACAATACACTGCAGGCGGCTTGTACGCGCCACAACTTTCCGACAGCGCCCCGGCCAGTGCGATTGATACCAGCAAGCTAAGCGAACCTGTACCCAGAGTCGAACCTTTGGCTCGCTACGGCAATAAATCGCCATACACTGTACTGGGCAAGTCATATTCTGTGCTCGATCAATATGACGATTACGACCAACGCGGTATCGCGTCTTGGTACGGCCAAAAGTTCAATGGCCGAAAAACTTCGAGTGGCGAGATTTATTCGATTTGTGAATTCACTGCCGCCCATAAAACTCTCCCCTTACCCAGTTATGTTCGCGTCACCAACACCAAAAACGGGAAAAGTGTCGTAGTGCGGGTCAATGATCGTGGTCCGTTTCATGAAGGCCGTATTATTGATTTGAGTTATGTTGCCGCAATAAGAATTGGCCTCGACAAAACCGGCACCGCAGCGGTGCAAGTTGAACTTCTTAAAACCGATGGTGCCAGCGTGCGTCGTCTGGATGAAACGCCCATTCATCACACTAACAACAATGATGATGAAGTGTCTTTGCAATTTGGCAGCTTTGCCAATAAAGACAATGCCAGGCAATTACAGAACCGGCTTGAAGCAGCCGATATAGATGACGTTGAACTTGAAAAAGCCGAGCTTAATGAACAATCGGTTTGGCGAGTGCAAGTGCACGGCTTAAAAAATGAACAATTAAGCGACATTTTTGAAAAAGTTCGGCAATTAGGTCTTTCTAAACCGAAAGTTATCACCCAAAAGCTTTAGAATTAGCACACTGAATTTTTTTGTATTTGCTGGAGTATTTATGCGTCTGTCACACTTGTTTTTAGCGGCTGTCTGCACCGCTTCCGTCGGCTTCGCCATTGCACAAACGCCAGCCGCCAGCCCCGCGCCGAGCCCAACGACAACTGCGGCACCCATGCCGCCTGCCCCCGCACCGCAAGGCGCCAAAGCTTGGCTATTGATGGATTCGGCGACCGGCCAAGTATTGGCGGGTGAAAATATCGATGCCCCGATGGAACCAGCCAGTATCACCAAAGTGATGACTAGCTATGTCGTCGCCGCTGAAATGAAAAACGGCAAAATCAAAGATACCGACTTAGTCACCATTTCAGAAAATGCCTGGCGCGGTGGCGGTGGCAGCACCGATGGCTCGACCAGTTTTTTACCGCTCAATGGTCAAATTAAATTGTCCGAGCTCGAAAAAGGCATGGTCATTCAATCGGGCAATGACGCTGCTATTGCCCTTGCAGAACATGTCGCCGGTAGTGAAACCGCATTTGTCTCGTTGATGAATAGCTATGCCAAACGCATCGGCATGAAAAACACGCACTTCATGAATCCACATGGCCTGAGTGTCGAAGGCCATATTTCAACTGCGCACGATTTGGCTTTGATGGGCCGCGCCATGATTCGTGATTTTCCGAATGCGTATGCCTACAACAAGATGAAAGAACTCACCGTCAATGGCATCACCCAGCACAATCGCAATGGTTTGCTGTGGAAAGACCCAAGCGTTGATGGCATCAAAACCGGACACACTTCAACGGCCGGCTTTTGTCTGCTGGCTTCTGCGCAACGCGATAATCAACGCCTGATTTCCGTAGTGATGGGTATTGAAAGTAAATCGCAGGCAGAAGGTTTTCGACTTCGCGAAATGGGCAACTTGAATTTACTCAACTGGGGTTTCCGCTTCTTTGAATCGCACACACTTTATACGGCCAGCACAAAAATTGCCGAGCCAAAAATATGGAAAGGTAAAGCCGAGCTTGTGAGCCTGGGTGTTGCGCAAGACATGCAAATCAATGTGCCGCGTGGTCGTTATCAAGAACTCAAACCAAGTATGGATTTGCCGAAATTTGTTATCGCACCACTCAAGAAAGGCCAGAAAGTCGGCACGGTTCGCGTTAGCCTCGACGGCAAGGTGATTGCCGAACGTGATTTGGTTGCATTGAATGATGTCGAAGAAGCCGGTTTCTTCGGTCGTTTATGGGATGAGTTCTGGATGTGGTGGGAGTCTTAATTTATTTTTGCGTAATCGCCAGGTCCCCGGGATCGAAATAAAATGAAAAGTGAAATTGCCCACTATCAATTAGTTTCCGAACTTGGCCGTGGTGGTATGGGCGTGGTGTACAAGGCCTACGAACCGGCGCTTGAACGCTATGTCGCGATCAAGGAGTTATCTCCCGCCTTGTCGCATGATCCTGATTTAGTGCAGCGCTTCGTTCGCGAAGCGCGTGCCATGGCTGCCTTGAATGACCCGCATATTATTCAAATTCATTTCATCGGCCAAGACGGCGAGCAGCCTTATTTTGCCATGGAATTTGTGGATGGCGAAAGTTTGTCGTCCCTGCTTGAACGCGAAGGCCCGCTAAAAACCAGTGACGCACTTAAAATTTGCCAGCAAGCTGCACGCGGGCTGGCAAGCGCGCATGCACAAGGCGTTATTCATCGCGATATCAAACCCAGCAATTTAATGCTCAATAAGCGCGACCAACTCAAGATCGCCGACTTTGGCATTGCATTCACCCAGCGCGACTTCTCGAAAAAACTCACCGCTACCGGTGATGTGGTCGGAACACCGGGCTATTTATCACCGGAAGTTTGTCTGGGTAATCCAGTCGATGCCCGCTCTGATTTATTTGCGCTTGGCATCGTGCTGTATGAAATGTTGAGCGGACAAATTCCGTTCAATGACCCAAGCCCCTTGAAACTAATGCTGAGTGTCGTGGAATCGGAAGTTCCCGATATTCGCCAATTAAACGAATCTATCGATCAAGAAGCCGTTGGTATTTTGAATAAATTATTGGCCAAGAATCCGGACGATCGTTTTCAATCCGCGGATGCGTTATTAGCTGCAATAGCCACGCATCCAACAATGGGTGATCAGGCTTTATCCGTGCATGCGC
Organism: Arenimonas sp.; assembly: GCA_043721835.1. GTDB lineage: Bacteria > Pseudomonadota > Gammaproteobacteria > Xanthomonadales > Xanthomonadaceae > Arenimonas. The sequence goes on from JAYSQD010000149.1 coordinate 38,257, forward strand.
GTTTGCCAACAGACGCAGCGAGCACATTATTGGCAACACCGGGGCTGGCCAAAGCCGCCAATCGGGCAAAAAACACCAAACCTGCAGTTCAGAACAATACTACTTCTGATTCGGAAAACAGTGCGCATAAACTGTTGTGGCCAAGCTTGGCAATAGTGACTTTAATTCTGATCGCTGGTATTGCATGGATTAATCGGCCAACTCCACCTACGGCGGAAGAAAAAATTAGCGCTATACCTAAACCCATTTCTGCACCTTCAAACACCGCAGAAATACCCGCTATTTCAACACCGACAGCATCGGTAGTCACAGAAACAACACCGAATCAAAGACCGGTGCCAATAGTAATCGCTGAAAAAAATATACCCGTCGTAAAGCCCGAATTAAAAATTGCTACAACTGAAAATAAACCTGTCGTAAAAATCAATACAGCCCCTTTGCAAGCCATGGAAAAATACGGCGAGATCTATCTTGGCCCACAAAATGAAGTGGTTTCCGTGGCGCAGGCGAGTGGCGAAGATATCGCCTACATCAAAGTCACCGGCATCAACAGCGCCTATGACGGCAAAGTCATCCGAACTGTTCCGCGGCCCGCTGGCTATGAAGGTAAGGATTATGCCATTGTGCACAATGGCGGCGATTACGTTGTACTAGTCATGCGTAAATACCCAAGCCGTGGAAAAGTGGTTGAGCTTTATCTACCCGGACTGGGCGATGAAATTAAACTCACGTTCGACGGTGCCTTATCGAAACAATTAAATACCGACAGCATTCGAGACGAATTTCTGAAACAGAAATAAAACTTTATGGTGCGATCATTGCGTACCATCAATGCAGCCCATAGGGTGCGCTTCAGCGCACTATGCCGGATGTGTATTGCGAAGCGACGCTTCAATACATGTTTTGTGTTTTTTTCTGCGCACCCTATGTGGCCTTTAAATAAAAACCCCGGCAAGCCGGGGTTTTTATTTCAAACTTGAAACTAGCAAACTTAAAACTCTTGCGAGAAACGAATACCAATCGTACGTGGCTGACCTGCGACTGTATAAACCTGGCCATTGGCGTATTCTGCTGGTGCAGGATAAGCATTAACGGAAGGGTTTTGGTTGCCGCAGACTGCGGTAGCACACAGGGTATAACGACCAAATTCGGTATTCTTATCGAACAGGTTTTTGACGTATAAATTTAGCGTCCAATTGTCCTTGCGGATACCGGCGGATAAATCAAATACCGTGTAGGCAGGCATGGTGCCGAGCGTATTGTTTTCAGCAATGCGTAGATCGCTACTCCTACTGCCTTGATGCACTAACGCGCCCTGGATAAACGGTTCATAACCTGCCCAGTCAAAGGTGTAGCGTGCAGAAAAGCTACCTTTGAAATCAGCAGTAACTGGCAGGCGTGTACCTTCGGGTGCAAGCGGGCCATTGGGGAACGCGACCGGCCCATTATCGGTGGGGACTGTTGAACCCACAGGACAATTTGTAATTGGCTTGGAACTCAATGTCTGTCCACAATAATTTGCGGTCAGTTGCGCATTATAAAAAGCAACGCCAGCCGTGAGTTGCAGGTTGTAAGTCGCGGCCCATTTCACGTCCATTTCCAAACCGTCAATTTGTGCTTGGTTGGCATTTTTAATTTCGGTCAAACCATTGGCGCCAATAATGGAAAATTGGAAGTCTTCCCATTTCTGGCGAAACAGTGCGCCATTGAATGACAGACGATTATCAAGCCAGGTAGTTTTCCAACCGAATTCATAATTCGTCAAAAAGTCGGATAGATAAGGTGGTAAGGTACCGCGCCGATTAATACCACCGGGACGATAGCCTTCCGACCAAGTCGCGTAAATCATTTTAGTGTCATTGATTTTGTAGGTCAGATTAAACTTGCCTAAAGTGCCATTTTCTTTGATGGTTTTATCAAAGACTTTACACGGCGCGCCTTCATAAGGCGCTGTATTTCCAGCGGCGATACAAGAAGCTTGGCCATAGGTTGAACTTGGTGAAAAGCCAGCGCTAAAACCAAAAAAACCTCTCAAAGCACTTTCTTGTTCAAAGCGACGGAAGCCACCGGTAACAGTCAGCTTGTCTGTGATATCGAAAGAAGCTTCACCGAAGATAGCTTTACTATTATCGAAACGATCTTGTTCGGTAAGCCAAATCGTGTCGGGCCAACCCGGTATATCATTGGCATCGGCAAAATTATCTAGCCGGTAACGCTGTTCAATATCGTGCGATTGGTCTTGCATGAAAAACCCGGCGAGAAAACGGAAGCGTTGATCTTGCGGTGAAGAAATCCGGATTTCATGACTGCGCTTTTTATAAGCATCTTTCGCTTGAATGTATTGCGATGGATTGATTAAATTGCCGCCGTTATCAACGGCAGATCCGCCATAGGCAGCAACGGTGTCATACCAAAAACCGTAATCGTTGTAGTCAGATTCCGAATCGATATGGCGGTTTAAATTAGAGAAGGCATAAACCAAATCGAAATTGCCCACTTTGCCGGTCACGGTTAAGGCCGCTTGCGTAAATTCATCCTTTTTACTCTCAGGGTAGAAGTGGGTAATTTCTAATTCGCCGACCACGGGATCAAAACCAAAACTACCATTGCTCTTTTTAGTTTGCGTCATGATGGTCGGTGCTATCGACCAATTTTCATTGAGGTCCAACTTCAATGCAGCACGTGCACCCAAGGTACTAGAGTCGTTGTAATCTTTTTCGACTCTGTTGGCATTATTGATGGTGATGCCCGAGGTCGGGAAGGTACGTGTGCCATACACATTATCAATATAACCGGCATCGCGCTGATCCCATGCCACTAAACGAATCGCCGCTTTTTCTGAAATAGGCAGATTGACATAGCCTTCAGCAACGTAGCCATTGCCACCATGACTGACGGTATTGGTTTCTAAAGAATAGCCCCCTGCAAAACCGCTGGGGTCGGGCTTATTGGTGATAATTTTTAAAGTGCCTGATTGTGAACTCGCACCATAAAGCGTGCCCTGAGGGCCAGACAATGCTTCGATACGCTCGATATCATAAATATGCACATCTAAAGCACCACCAATCGTAGTGACTGGTTGCTCATCCAGATAAACACCGACGCTCGGCGATGAGCCCGAATGGTTGCCATCATTACCACTTACTACGCCACGGAAATACGGCGTCGAAGATCCGCCTTCACCCGATTGATAGGAAAGACTCGGCAACAGTTTTGCATAATCATCAAAATCCGACACATTCATTTCGGTCAGCTTTTTATTACCTAATACCTGAATGCTGATCGGAACTTTTTGCAGGTTTTCCTTTCGTTTTTGTGCCGTCACTTGCACTTCGTCGAGTGTTGCCGTTTTATCATCCGAGGCCGTTTGCTGCGCATCAGCAGCCTGTGTTTCGGCATTCACAAAGGAAACCGCAGACAAGGCCAAATAAATAGCGGCCGTCAACGGCACTCGCATCATCGCCCTATGGCGTAATTTATTATTACTTCTTACTTTATGCATCATCATCCCCTTTGCATTAACCGAGTTTAAAAACAGGTACTTCTGGATACATCTCTAGGACAGGCCCCAGCACATTTTTCAACTTTCCCAACCACGCTTCATAATGGCGCCAGTGATCGACGCCCTCTTTGTAAATCGGCCGACGAACTTGCTCAGAACTTGCCGTACGTACTGGCCGATCGTTTTCAAAAAATCGCAAACAATTTGCTTCAAATGCCAGCCCGCAATAATCAAGCAAGCGACCAAGCTCGAGCTCGGTATTTTCAACTAGGCTTTCATAATTTAGCCGATGAATTCGACCTGGCAATACAGTGTCAAAATGCGCCATGAGCTCAACATAATCACGGTAATAATGCCCCATATCTTCCAGGCTATAGCTAAAATTCTGGCCGCGAGCAAAATGTTGTTTGAAATTCGAGAAACAACAAGCTAATGGATGCCGACGGGCATCAATAATTTTTGCGTTTGGCAAAATCAATTGAATCAAAGCGATATGAGCAAAATTATTGGGCATCTTATCGATGAAAAACGGCAGACCTTGTTTGCGATGCACCTTCGTTTTAGCCAGATACCTTTCACCGAAGCTGAGGGATTCCTCCTGACTGATTTTCAGCAATTCAGGGTAGTAGGTTTTAGCATTCGGTCCCTTGAGTTGTCGATACAGGCTCTTGGTAATCGAGATCACATCAGGCAATTCCATTGTGCCTTCCACTAAAGAGTGACTGGAAAGAATTTGCTCCAGCAAGGTGGAACCGGAACGTGGCATTCCGAGGATAAAAATCGGCTCGGCACTATCAATACCGAAGCCTTTACGTTCATGGAAAAATTCGCTGGTAAATAGTGTTTTACATTCTGCGACTTTTTGCCGGTTTCGCTCGGCAGAATAATGAATCAAGGTCTTGCGTAATTGACTGCCTTTTTCGTAGTGCTTAAAAGATTCGGCATATTCACGTTGATCTTCTAAGGCCTTGCCTAAGGCAAAATCAAAATGAAGCCTGTCCTCGCTACTCAAGTCCTGCCGCAGCAACATTGATTGCATTTCAGTGATGTCATGATCGGTAAAACGGAAGGTTTTTAAATTTGCCAGACTCCAATAAGCTTCACCATAAGCGGGCTCTAATTGGATGCTCGTTCGGTATGCTTGGACTGCACGCTCTTGAAAACCTGCGGTTTTCAAAGTGTGCCCGAAGCTGTGCCAGATTTTTGAATATTGCGAATGCCTGACAAGAATAGCCTCATACAATTTTATGGCTTCGTCGCAATCACCCAGCTTATTCAAGGCGACAGCTTTAATATTGAGATAGCTTAAATTCTCAGGCTCGACCTGCAGCAGCATTTCGGCCTGCGCCAGTGCGTCTTCGCCTTTATTGAGCCTGTTTAAAATCAAGGCATAATTTTGCCGCGCATGATGAAAGCTCGGCGCCAATTCGATGCAACGTGCGAGTAAATTTTCGGAATCGATATCGCGACCTAGTCTTGCGGCAACTTCTGCCAACATGCGAATAGCAGCAACATCGGTGGGATATTGTTTTAGATAATTTTTTAGGGCGTGTTCGGCGTCAGGAATCCGGTTCTCCACCAAGGCGCTTGCTGCCGATATGAGCTGGGAGTCCGTTGCTGAATATTGTAGATGTTTGGAATATGCATTGTCGGAAGCTGTATTGTCACCGATCTCAGCATAAAGGTCTGCCAAGGCAAGCCATGCTTTGGGTAAATCCGGTTTTAGTGACAATGCAGATTGCAGAGCAATCAATGCATCCTGCGTTTTACCCATGCGACGTAATATAAAACCCAGCTCTAAATAGGGCGCCGCCCAATTAGCTTGAATCTGGATTAACTGCTGCAAGTGCGTAACGGCTGCATCTATATCCCCCAATTTATCTTGTGCCAGGGCAAGCAAGATCAATGCGTTGGGTTGGTTTGGGATAACTTTAAGAATCTCGTCAGCTTGCTGAGCTGCCAAAGAGGGGTTCACCGCAAGCAATTTATTGGCGTGAGAAAGCGCTGTTACAAGTCCAGACGTTTCCTCTGTGACAGCCGACATTAGCAAGCCTTATCTAGTCCCATGAACCTCAAAAATAACATAATTTTCATGTCGTGAATCGCTCAATGGCGAACGATTCAAGCCTCTATTTCAAATTTTCTGGGGTGAGGTGAATGGCGAAGTATTTTGTTTGGGGTGGCGTTCTAGAATGAAACCCTGGCGATGACCAAGTCTAGCCAGCTCTAAGTTTGACAAAACGAAGGCTTGCTTGGCTTGATTTAAAGGGGCGTACCTCCGGTGCCAAAACAAAACCCCAGACCTTTCGATCTGGGGTTGTCTTTAAATAAAACCCTGGCGATGACCAAGTCTAGCCAGCTCTAAGTTTGACAAAACGAAGGCGTGCTTGGCTTGATTTAAAGGGGCGCACCTACGCCGCCCAAAACAAAACCCCCGCCTCTTTCGAGACGGGGGTTTGTCTTTAAATAAAACCCTGGCGATGACCTACTCTTGCATGGCTTAAGCCACACTACCATCGGCGCGGTTGCGTTTCACTTCCGTGTTCGGGA
>JAYSQD010000150.1:0-24661 GCA_043721835.1 Arenimonas sp.
TCCCGAACACGGAAGTGAAACGCAACCGCGCCGATGGTAGTGTGGCTTAAGCCATGCAAGAGTAGGTCATCGCCAGGGTTTTATTTAAAGACAAACCCCAGATCGAAAGGTCTGGGGTTTTGTTTTGGGCGGCGAGCCGCGCCCTTCTACATCAAGCTAAGCAACCCTTCGCTATATCAAATGCACCTCCGGCTAGACTTGGTCATCGCCAGGGTTTTATTTAAAGACAAACCCCAGATCGAAAGGTCTGGGGTTTTGTTTTGTTTTGGCACCGTAGGTGCGCCCCTTTAAATCAAGCCAAGCAAGCCTTCGTTTTGTCAAACTTAGAGCTGGCTAGACTTGGTCATCGTCAGGGTTTTATTTAAAGACAACCCCAGATCGAAAGGTCTGGGGTTTTGTTTTGGGCGGCGCAGCCGCGCCCCTTTAAATCAAGCCAAGCAAGCCTTCGTTTTGTTAAACTTAGAGCTGGCTAGACTTGGTCATCGCCAGGGTTTTATTTAAAGACAAACCCCCGTCTCGAAAGAGGCGGGGTTTTGTGTTGGGCAGCAAAGCCGCGCCCCTCTAGTTCAAGGCATAAATTTACCCTGTAGGGGCGCATGCTTGCTGCGCCCATGTCTTGTTGTGTATTCGGGCGAGATCCAAGGGTAATACCGCCCACAAATGTCGATGCGGTATGTTCGCTGGTGGGCAATGCACGATACTGCACAGCATTCAAGTAACGCGCACAACTCACTCAACTTCATCGTTTTCCATCAGGTGATGAAATCAATGCCCCCGCAACTGCAAGCGCATAGCAAATGCGGCACAAAATGCTTGTTAATTAACCGGCTGTAACATAGCCTTGGGCGCTTTTTGTGTCTTTTGCTGACCAAATTGCCACCTCATTTGAATCATAAGACTTAAATAATGAAAAAAATCATATTGGTAGGCCTCGCTATTTTCGCAAGTAACTCGACCAGTGCCACGCAGGGTGTCGAATATCATGAAACCTACCGCAAAATGACGAATGAGGCACAGAATGTTCAGCCCTTATTGGGAGATATTTTTGGCGAGAAGGTGGATTTGTTCACAGGAAGCACTTCGTTTGCCGCTACTGATATTGATTTACGCGGCAATAATAGTTTGCCTGTCAGACTTGCCAGAAAAATCCAAATCGAAGACCGTAAAGACAACGGCTATATCGGCGGATTTGCCGATTGGGACGTCGACGTTCCATACATAGAATCAATAATCGATGCATCTGGTTGGAAAATGGCTGCATCAGGGCCTAATACCTATAACAGATGCTCTATTCAAGGTTCGCCATATTTCCCAGGCTCGTTTTTTACGGGTATCGAATGGAACGGAATTTCAGTTTATATTCCAGATACGGGTCAGCAAAAACTTTTAAAATCCCAAACGAATAGCTATTCGACGCCATCAGACGGAATTGCGTATCCATGGGTAACTAAAGACAATGTTCGAATCAGGTGCGCACCTACAACAAAGAATGGTTATCCAGGTGAAAGCTTTATTGCAGTAACTCCTAATGGAGTGAAGTACTTTTTTGATTGGATGGTTGAGCGGAAGGCACCGACGCTTCTGGGCCCCCCAATCTCAGAATATGGCCGTGCAGTAACATTTCGCAAACGGGCCTTTCTTTTGGCATCAAGAATTGAAGACCGTTTCGGTAATTGGGTCAACTACACATATTCTGTTGATAAATTAACCCAGATAAATTCAAGTGACGGGCGGACGATTACGCTCACATATAATGGCAGCAACATCGTCAGTGCAACAGCCAATAGCCGAGTGTGGTCTTATCAATACGTTGATAATAATTTGGTAAACGATCCTGGTTTGTCACTAAGCCAAGTAACACTGCCTGATAGTTCCAAATGGAAATATCAGAAGGTAGGTGCATTGGTTTCTAGTCCATCATTGGATGAAGACCTGCTTTCAGTGGATACGCCGGACCCGCAATGTCTTGAAAAAATGCCGGTATATTTGCCACCATTCAAATTAACAGTAACGCACCCATCTAATGCGCTTGGTGAGTTTAACTTTATCTCGAATCGCCAGTATCGCACCCGTGTGCCTTGGGTGTGTGAGTGGGTTCTACCGCCCGGCATGCATTATTCGTTTACTGGCACAATGACAAATGTTCTTGAATTAAATGCACCGGGCATTGATCGTATGCGGGTTCCCAACTACTCCGACCAGCTGTCATTGCAGTCCAAAAAGTTGTCAGGTCCCGCTGTTTCATTACAAACAACTACGTTTGAATACGGTTATGCAGATGGCTTTAGTTTTTGCGGATACGGTGGCGATCCAGGTTGCATGGAGGCTCCCGCCTCGCCCGATACCCCGCTGGGATCCAAGTGGGTCACAGTCACTAATCCCGATAACACCAAAAATAAATACCTGTTTGGTGTTCAATACGACATAAACGAGGGCCGTCTGCTTGAAATGCAGACACTTACTTCGACGGGCGCAATATCAAGTCGCCAATCACATGAATATGTGACAGATCAACAAGTAACCACGATGCCGTTCTCTGCCAAAATTGGCCAAACAATCGAAAATTTCAAGCCATTGGATGATGTAGTGAGGCCCAAGCGTAAATCCGAAATCGTGCAAGATGGCGTAACCTTTACTTCTACCGTGACGGCTTTTGATACTTTTGCACGTCCCGCGACCACGACAAAGTCTAGTTCTCTGGGATATTCGCGTATTGACACGGTGAAATACGAAAATAATCTGAACAAATGGGTAATGGATCAACCCACAATCATTACCAATACCGACACCGGCAATGAATTAAGTAAAACCGTATATGACCCGACAACGGCATTGCCGATTCAAAAATACAGTTTTGGTCAACTTGATACCACTTTCACCTACTTTGCCGACGGCAATCTAAACACGGCCAAAGATGCGCTCAATCGCACGATCACATTGAGCGATTATTATCGCGGTGTGCCGCGTTCGATCGTTTTTCCGGATGCAACCAGCATTAGCGCAACGGTAAATGCAAACGGCACCATCGCCAGCACTACCGATCAACTCGGTTCTGTTACCCAGTACTCCTACGATCTAATGGATCGAATAGCGGGCATCACACCACCCACCGGTGACTCCGTTGCCTGGACGGGTGCTACCCAGACATTCGCTATGAATACGGTTGCCGCCTATGGCTTGCCTGTCGGTCATTGGAAGCAAACTATCAGCAAAGGCAACTATCGCAAGGAAGTTTATTTCAACGCCCAATGGCAGCCGGTCGTTACCCGCGAGTATGACAACAGCAATATCGCCGGCACCCAGCGCTTTACCCGCATGGAATACGATGTCTTAGGCCGTAATATTTTTGCTTCTTATCCCGGCACTACCGATGCGCTTACTTTAGGCGTCCGCACCGAATACGATGCTCTAGGCCGTGTTACGAAAACCAAGCAAGATTCCGAGCTTCTGCCTAATCTGGGTGTTTTGAACACAACGACAGAATATCTAACAGGCTTTCAAACTCGCGTGACTAACCCACGCGGTTTTGCCACTACCACCAGCTATCAAGTATTCGACACCCCCGATACCAGCCGCCCAGAAATTATTGTCTCGCCAGAGGGAATGACGACAACCATCTTGCGTAATGTCTATGGCAATCCATTAAGCGTTACTCGCAGTGGCACCTGGAACAACGCTGCCATTAGCTCAGCCCGCAGCTATGTGTACGACACACAGCAACGCCTCTGCAAACGCATCGAGCCCGAAACTGGCGCCACTCTCATGGATTACGACGCCGTCGGCAATCTGGCGTGGTCGGTGCAGGGCCGTGTGCTGACTAGCAATACCTGCGATCGTGCCAGTGTGGCAGCGTTAGATAAAACCATCCGCACTTACAATACGATGAATCGTTTGGTGACCACGGACGTTCCCGGCACAACCGATGATTTGAGTTATGTCTATTTCGCCGATGGTGCATTGCAAACTTTGTTCAACGGCAGCAATCGCTGGGACTACACTTACAACAAACTGCGTTTGCCGGTAACCGAACAACTCACGATTGACGGTCGCATTAAAACACTGACGCATGCCTACAACAGCATGGCGCAAGAAAGCAGCCTGACCTATCCCAGTGGTTTGGTGGTGGCGACTACGCCGAATGCCTTGGGGCAAGCTAGTCAAGCGGGCACTTTTGCGACAGGCGTCAATTACCATCCCATGGGTGGCATGAGTATTTTCAATTACGGCAATGGCATTGTGCATTCGATGACACCCAATACCCGTATGTTGCCCACCCTCAGCAAAGACATGAACGGCACGATCGCCATTCTTCATGACACTTATGCTTTTGATGCCAACGGCAACGTGGCCAGCATTACTGACGGCACTCTAGGCGCTGGTGGCAACCGTACAATGAGTTACGACAATGCTGACCGCCTGATTCAAACCAATGCGCCGAACTTGGCGTGGATGAGCAATACTTTTAGCTATGATGCCTTAGACAATATTCGCACCAACACTTTGGGTGGTCGCGCTCATACCTACCAATACAACGCTACAACCAAACGCCTGGACCAGTTGACTTTACCTAACGCTACGGTCGCAAGAAATCTTGCCTACGACGCACAGGGCAATGTCACCACCAATGGCGCGCAGAGTTATGTGTTTGATAAAGCCAATCGTATGCAAAGCGTCAATGGAATTGAAAGCTATCAATATGACGGTCATGGCCGCCGCGTAAAAACTGTTCGCAACAGCGACGGCAAAATCAGTTATCCGATTTATAGCCTCGAAGGCAAATTGGTAACCGATGATGACCAACGCAGTAATAAAACTATTGATTACGTTTATTTGAATGGTAGTTTGGTGGCTAAGCGTAGTGCGGCGATTGGTAGCACTACGTACATCACCAGTTATCAGCATACTGATTCGCTGGGTAGTCCGGTGGCGGAAAGCGATGCGGCGAAAACGGTTACCTTCATAAAGCGCTACACGCCTTATGGTGAACCCAGTGATCAAAATTATGTTCAGGGGCCCGGATTTACGGGGCATGTGACGGATGCAGCGACGGGTCTGACTTATGCGCAGCAGCGGTATTATGATCCGATGCTGGGTAAATTCTTAAGTGCCGATCCGATGACATCGGATCTGAAAAATGGTTGGAATTTTAATCGCTACTCTTATGCCAATAACAATCCCTACAAATTTACTGACCCGGATGGCCGGTGCTCCGGTACATTATGTGATCAATACACTAGATCTAGTAAATTGTGTGAGGCGACTTGTATAAGCGCTAATGCAAAAACATTCCGTGAAAAACTTGGAAGAAACTTGGGGCGGCTTGGTGACTCGGTGAAGGTTGAAGGTGCTGTTGGTTTTACTTTAGGTGTGAAAGCAAAGATTGGTCCTGCGAAAGTAACACTAGAAGCTGGTGCCCTAAAGCCATTTGGGGTTGGTGCAACACTAAGCGATGTCTACTCCTTTACTGAAATCAGAAAACCTTCTGGTGGTATTGAACTAGGCAATTATGGACTTGGCTGGCTTGGGAAGTCAGAAAAGTCTTTGCTCGGAAGAAACGGAAAGCTCTATTCAGAAGAGAAGTCTGAAGGCGGTCTTATGGTGGGACGAAAAAATTGGCAAGCAGATACAAATAATGGCGAAGTAGGGGTTCAGGCTGGTGTACTTTTTCTCGAAGTGAATGCAACAATTGACTTAGGAAAAGCAGCAATAGCGATATTCTATTGGGGAAATTCGGAGGTAGAGCCATGACTCGTGCGGTAAATTTCTTAGTGAGTGAAAGTCGCCTCACATCAAATATCTCATCTGTAGCGTTAATTTCATTTGTCTTGTCTGTACTGCTTGTTGTTTTCGCCAGTGTTGCTGGACTAGACAATCCAATATATGTTGACCATCCTCTCTCTATCTTGATAGGTGTGACATTAGCCGTGGTTCTAACCTTTGGATTGTTGGCTATGTTAATGGCGACATGGATTGTATTGCAAAGGCGTAACGAAATTGACGACTGGGCGGTATTCCTCGCATTGATATGGTTGATTCCATATTTGGGTGTTGCCGTTTACCTTGGCAGTAAAAATATTATTTCAACGCGGTAAGTCGGGCTTCGTAGGTTGGTGCCTTGGCCCAACGCTTTTAATCGATTGCCTTGTTGCTGGTGGATTGTCGTAATCGTTTGTCGGGCTGTGGGCGCCGACCTACGGTTTCCGGAAACTACTGCGGACACCCAAGATCTGAGACTGGCCAGCCTTATCGAATCGAATAAGCCAGCAACATGAATTTTGTCTAGTGTGATTTATCAAATACATTTTTATCGCCCACACTTCCCTCTCCCGTGATCGGGAAGCCAGGAGGTTTTAATCTCAAGCTTTCTGAACTTGCCGAGATATACCCATGCCCTTAAGCCAGCGTTGTCCGATGGCTTCGGCTTTTTCCTTCAATTTAGCCTGTTGTACCAATCATTCACCAGTAGCCAGTAGCCCGAGCCGACTGCTTTCACTTGGGTAGGCCAGTGTCTGGAGGTGCAAGCAGCCTTGTTGAGAACAGCCGGCAAAGGGGCCGTATCTAGTGTTAATTTAATGTTATAGTCAGACCGCCAGATTATCGGGGCTCGCTAAGCGAGGATCTTCCGGCAAATAAATAAGACTAAATCTCTAGACCATATTAATACGGGGTAGGTATGAAATTACGAAATAACACGAGATTGCAACGCAATCTGCTTGCGCAATCACTTGCACTTGTCATTGGCTTGCAGTTCTCTGCTGGCGTGATCGCTCAAGATGCAGCAACAGGTAAAGTAGTTGAAGAAAAGAAAGAGGATTCAAAAGAACTCGAAGCTGTGCAGGTTATTGGCTCAAGAATTAAGCGTTCCGAAATTGAAGGCCCGTCTCCTGTAACTATTATTCGCAGCGAACAGCTTATCAAGGAAGGTTTCAGCTCAATTGCGGATGTTATCGAATCTCTTAGCCAAAATACGGGCGCAGCTCAAAACGATCTGAACGCAGCGGGCGGCTTCACACCAAATGCAGCTGCTATCAATTTGCGTGGCTTGGGCCCTGGCCGTACCTTGTTGCTTATCAATGGTCGTCGTGCGAACGATTATCCATTTCCCTATAACGGAAGAAGCAACTTTCAAAACTTCAACAATATTCCAATCGCAGCGGTAGATCGTATTGAAGTTTTGGCAGGTGGTGCTTCTGCTATTTACGGTTCCGATGCAGTGGCTGGCGTTGTTAATGTCGTCATGAAACAGTCTTATGAAGGCAATAGCTTAAAACTCAAAGGCCAAACTTCAACGCAAGGCGGCCGTAGCCTGTTTGATTTGCAGTGGGTAGGTGGTGGCTCGACGGATGATTGGAGCTGGATTTATGCCGTTGAAAGCTTCAACGTCAATCCGGTATATGCATACCAACGCGAGTTCATGGACTCCGCGCAAGACAATCCAGCGCCCCCAGGAGTCAATGGCTCCCCGGGCGTTGGCGGATATCAACCACCTATCGGCATTCAGATTCGCCGAGTCGGTGGCGCAACGCTTAACTCCTATTTACAACCTGCGGGTCGTAATTGTTCAAATGTTGCGGGTTTTCGTCCACATACTTATACCAGCAGTGCAAGTGGCGTGACGCTGGGGCCAGGCTGTGGTTACGATGCCTTTCCTGCTCAGCAATCGATTTCTAACGGCAATAATGCACTTTCAGCATATGTATATGGCACTTATACGATCAATGAAAACCTATCTGCTTGGGCTAGTTTATCCGGGTTTAATTCAAAGTCGGACTTGTCTGGCGGTGTTGAACAATGGTTTGGCGGCCCTCAGCCTAATGCCACTTTCTATGATCCACAGTTCGGCGTCAGAATTTTGCCAATCCGTGTACTAACGCCTGAAAGCTACGGTGGTATCAGCGGTACAGATCAGAAATTCAAAGAAAAGTCCTATGATTTTGCCTTCGGTCTCAAAGGAACGATTGCTGATCGTTTCGATTGGGATTTGACACTGAGTACGGCTAAATACAATGCAGTCCGTGATCGACCACGTTTAACTGTAGACGGTGCAGCTAATTATTTTTTGGGTCCTCGTTTAGGCACTACTACGGGCGCAACAGCCCCGGGCGTTCCTGCCGGCGTGCCGATTTATCAGCTTAATCTCAATAGGTTCTACGGAGCTATTTCGCCAGCTGACTATGCCTCGATGTCGACGATGGTGCATTATGACGGCGAGTCGAAAAATTCCGCCTTGAGTTTTGTGGTTACGGGCGATCTTTTTGACATGCCAGCCGGTCCGGTCGGTTTTGCTGCCGTTGTTGAGGCAACTCAACAGTCTTATGACTTGAAAACGGATGCTCGAATTTTCCCATCGGTACGCACTATCTATAATCTTACGGGTACCGGCGGTGGTGGTGAGCGTTCGCGTTATGCTCTCGGCACAGAATTCAAGATTCCACTTTTCGATATGCTGACACTGAGCCTGGCAGGGCGTCTTGATAAATATGACGACATTACCGCTGTAGACGATGCTAAAACTTGGGGTGCAGGTCTGGAATTCAGGCCTTTTGATAATTTGTTGATCCGTGGTAACTATTCCACCAGCTTCAAAGCACCTGATATGCACTACGTGTTTTCAGAGCGCAGCGGCGCGTTTCAGGGCGTCGTAGACTACAATCGTTGCACCGCCAACGGGGTCGCTACCAACGTCTGTAATGCAGCTGGTGCAACATATAACTACTCAGCCTTTATTACATCCCAAGGTCAGCCGGGTCTGAAAGAAGAGACTGGTAAATCGTTTACGGCGGGCTTCGTTTGGGATATCACCGGTTCACTCGCACTTTCGCTGGATTATTATCGCGTTGATTTGAAAGACGTGGTCATCGTTCAATCGGGTGCCGATATTCTGACAGCTTCTTCAGGCTGTTTGACAGGCCGATATCCGACCACTGGAGCGCCTTATCCGTACGCTGCAGGCTCTGAATATTGTAATAATATCAACGCCCGTATCGACCGCG
The DNA here is from genome assembly GCA_043721835.1 of Arenimonas sp. Classification (GTDB taxonomy): domain Bacteria; phylum Pseudomonadota; class Gammaproteobacteria; order Xanthomonadales; family Xanthomonadaceae; genus Arenimonas. Next base: position 8,994 of record JAYSQD010000150.1, read on the forward strand.
ATTCGCTTGGAGCCATTTCGGAAATTCGTAGCGGACCAATCAACCAGTCGTTCCTGGGAACAAAAGGTATCGATGGGTCGTTGACTTATCGTTGGGATACCGATCGTTATGGCAATTTTAGCTCAAGCCTCTCTTGGTCGCATGTATTGGAACAGACCGATCGCGCTACGCCGACAGATCCTTTAAGAAGCTATCGCGACGACAATGCAAATGCAGACTTCCGTAGCCGTACACGCTTGAACCTTGGCTGGTCTAAAAATGATTGGGATGCCACTATTCTGGTAACCCAACTCGGTAGTTTCCCGGTTTGGCAGCCAGCTGCTGCTGCTGCTCGTGGTCTGGATTCGCGCATTGGAACTTTCACGACATGGAATCTCAATGTCGGCAAGAAGGTAACTGAAAATCTGTCTGTACGGGGTTATGTCAACAATGTTTCCGATAAGACATCCCCGACCGATACGACGTTCAATTCTTACCCATACTTCTGGCGTGCGTATAGTCCTATCGGCCGTGAAATCGGTGCCGATATCACAATCAAATGGTAATAATCTAATTTGTTTTTTCAAGCCCGGCTTATGCCGGGCTTTTTTTTTGCTAACAGGATGGGCATTACTGAGAAATTGAAAGCTGGCATATAATTCCGAGTCACCTAGAGTTTTTCTCAAGTCGTATCGAGTACAAGATGAATTTACTGAAAACACTGGTTATTGTTTTATTGTTGTTACCCGGCGGCGTGCTTGCCAACGATCAAATTTCAATTCAGGACTTTGTTAAACACCCGGCCTACAGCAATGCCAAAATTTCTCCTAATGGCGATTATTTGGCGATTACGGTGGATAAGGGTGACCAAGATGTACTTGTAGTAATGGATATTAAGACATTAAAAACAAGCAGTATTAATGTATTACCCGACAAGGTTAGTGTCGGCTCATTTTACTGGGTAGGTCCTCAGCGATTAATGTTTTCTGACGTTAGAAAAATCGGAAGATTTGCACAGCCTTTCACTACAGGCCAATGGTATGCCGTCGATGCGGATGGCAAGCGTGCAAGAACGCTAATTGCCTATGGCGTATGGGACCCGTTAAATCCTAATAAATCCATTCCTCGTTCGGAAAGGTATAGCTTGCTCGAAACCCTGCCGGAAGATGATTCAAAAGTAATCATGCAGGTTATTTCGCCAAAAACAAGCGAAGGGGTCGGTACCGCCGTCGTATTAATGGATACGCTCAGGGGTCAAAGAACCGTGTTGGCGAAATCCCCGAAAGAAAATTGCAGCATTACGCTGGATGCCAACAATGAGCCTCGCTTTGCGATTTGTAGCGAGAGTAAAGGCGATGACGGACGTTTTGATGAACATTCCGCGTTATACAAGCGAAGTGATGACGGTGCATGGTCATTGGTGAATGAATCTAAATCCACAGGCCAACGAATTTCGGTAGTCGGCAGTTCTCCGGACGGAAGAATTTATGCAACTGCCGATGACAGAAAAAAGCCTGCTGCGTTTGGTTATTTGAATAAGGAAACCGCTGCTTTTGAGTCAATAATCCAAGATCCTGTGGCAGACATATCCAATTTCATAGTCGCGACAGATCGCAAGACGGTACTGGGTGTTGTGACTGAAGCCGGTGGCCCTAAAGTACAAATGCTTGATGAAGATTCGCCGGATGCGCAATTATATTTATCACTGTCCGAAGCATTTCCAAAACAATTTGTGGATTTTTCGAGTGCAACTCTGGATGGTAAAAAAATTCTGGTTTCAGTTAATAGTGACCGCAATCCTGGCGAGCTTTATTTATATGATCGTGATGCCAAGAAGGCGCGGTTCTTGATGCGTAACCGGGAATGGCTGGACTCGGAAAAAATGGCCGAAGTAAAGCCAATCAAAATAAAGTCGCGTGATGGTATTGATTTGTACGGCTATCTAACAATTCCAAAAGGCAAGTCACTTAAAAGTAATCTGCCTTTAATTGTAAATCCGCATGGCGGACCCATTGGCCCAAGAGATAACTGGGGCTTTAATTGGGAGACTCAGTTATTCGCCAGCCGTGGCTATATGGTGTTGCAATTAAATTTTCGTGGCTCTGGCGGTTACGGAAAAGCCTTTGAAGACATGGGCCATGGTGAGTGGGGTGAAAAGATGCAGAATGATCTGACCGACGCTACGCAATGGGCTATTAAAGAAGGTCATGCCGACCCCAAACGTATTTGTATTTATGGCGGCAGTTACGGTGGTTACGCCTCGCTTATGGGTGTTGCTAAAGAACAGGGTTTATATCAATGCGCTGTAGGTTATGTGGGCGTTTATGATTTACAAATGATGTACACAAAGGGCGATATTCCCGAGAGCGATTCCGGCCGACGTTTTTTAAATCGCACCATAGGTAAAGATGCTGTCGTTCTTAAGGCTCGCTCGCCTTCAGAATTAGCCTATAAAATTAAAGTGCCGGTCTTTCTGGCGGCGGGTGCACGTGACGTCCGAGCACCACCGGAGCATACCGAAGCCATGCGGGATGCCTTAATCAAGGCTGGTAATCCGCCTGAAGAGGTGATTATCCAATCTGGCGAAATGCATGGTTATTACAAGGAAGAAAATAATCTGAATTTATACACAAAAATGCTGGCGTTTTTTGATAAGCATATTGGGAAGGCTTCAAAATAATTCCGGGCTTGTCATTGCTTTTTAAACAAGGCTAAACCAATACAATATAGGTGCCGGATCTACAGGGTCCGGCATTTTTATTTTTGCGTTGATCACGTTACGCTCCTGCTTGGCACTTTGAAGCAACGCTTTAATTTGACTAACAATATTATGATGATTGGCAATCAAGCGCGTCTAGGTCATATTGCACAATTGCAGTACATCAAAGTCCATTCTGAATAGGTGAGTCATGCGAAATTACTTGAATGCTACATTTTCCGTTTATTCATTATCCCGCCTGCTAATGCTTGTCATCTTGTCGCTGCTATTAACCGCCTGCCTACCCGGTGGCCCGACGCAAACGAAAATTCCTTTCGAGAAAATGCAGGATAAATCCGCGAATGATAAAAAAATTCTGGTCGTTGTGTTGCCTGGCCGTGGCGATGATGTTGCCAATTTGAAAGCTAGCGGTATTGCAGAAGCTATTCAAAGCTCGATGCCGGAGGCTGATGTTGAGCTGACTGGCATTAGCTTGGCGTATTACATGGAAGGCCGCATGCCACAGCGCTTGCATGATGAAATTATGTTGCCTGCCCGTGAGCGCGGCTATCAGGAAATTTGGTTGGTGGGGGCTTCCATGGGCGGCATGGGTAGTTTGTTGTATGAGCGTGAGTATCCCGGTGATGTGGCTGGTTTGGTCTTGTTGGCTCCTTTTCTTGGCGGGCGCGACGTGCTCAAACAGATTGAAGGTGCCGGCGGATTAGACAAATGGCAGGCTGGGCCGGTACCGGTTGCCATCGATAAGAATAATTTTGATCATGAGCTCTGGCGGTATTTGCAAACTTGGCAAAACAAAAACAGTCTACGTCCCAATGATGTCTGGCTTGCTTACGGCAAGAGTGATCGACTAAGTGCTGCCATGCCGCCTTTGCAAAAATTGCTTAAGCCAGAACATGTGATGGTTCGCGACGGTGCTCATGCTTGGGTCGTTTGGACGCCTGCTGCCAAGGAAATATTTACCGAGATTGCAAAAGAACGCGCAAGAAAATAAGCAATCCATGCTCAATAAAAAAGGCCCGCAATGCGGGCCTTTTTACTAACTGTCATTCAAGCATTAAAATTCCAGACGGAAGCCGATCGCTAAATTGTCCTGAGTAATGCCATCACGTCCGAGAGATTTATCGTAGTACATAAAGCCCGAACGGCCTTTGCTCATAATGGCGGAAAGTCCCAAGCCAATACGGAAATAATCAGCATCGTAAGGCGCGTCGCTCAATACAATCGTGGTGCCGGAGGGATCATTCACAAAGCGAGCGGTTGCCGAGCCTGGGTCGGTATTAAATTCGTGCTCCCATTCGAGTTGGAAGTGCGGTGTTAATACACCCCAACTGGTACTGAAAGCGCGAGTGAATTTGCCACCAATAACGCTGGCTAATGAATCCAGACTGCGCTCTTCCACGACCAGGGCCAAACCTGCGCCGGGGCCGGATGAAACCAGAGTTTCTTCGATACGATCAAAATTGAGTCGGGTGTAGAGCACGCGACCATAAGGCCCGATACTCCAGCCGCCTTTTTGGAAGTCACGACCGAAGGTGGCGCCAAAACTTAATAAGTCACCGCCAGAATCCGAGCGTGCGGTTTGATTAACCGTGGTGAAGCCACCGAAGCCGTCAGGAATGGTGTAGTTAATTCGCCGCTCCAGGTCATAATTGTTTTTACCGAAAGTAAGCACGGCATCGGTGTACCAACTATTGTCCTTGAAGTAAGTGCTGTAGGCCGACAGCGTGTAGCCGCTGGCATCTACACCACCTTGGCCAGGCGCTAACTTGGTATCTTGATTGGTGTAGCCGAGCGCTGCGCCGAAAATAAATTTATCACTTTGGCGGTAATCAACACCGAGCGTTAAGCCATGAATATTAAAATCGAAACTTGGCGTAATACCGGCTGCATTCGCGTCGCCGCTACCAATCGTGCCGCTGGCAAAAAAGCCCCAGCGTTGGAAGTCGGCACCGACCTCTGGCGTTGCAGCATCACCGGTCAAGCTATTGACCAAGCCGCCCAGTGAAATACTACCGTTCCTGCCTTGCAAAGCCAGGCCGTCAAAGCTGCCACCTTGGGTGCCGCTGCGAAGTGCTGCAATGCGAGCACTGATGGTTTCAAATTGACGCGAAGCAGTGAGCATCGACGCCCGTGCTTGTGCCGCTTGAGTATCAGGCAGCAATGCATCTAATGCTCGCACGACATCGCCTGGATTAAGCGCTGCGTTGTTGGCCAATTCCTGACAACGGGTTCTGAAATCAATTTGATTGGCGGTGGGAGCGTTTAGCGTATTTAAACGCGTACAAATAGTATCTAGTGCGGTCGCCAGAGCTAACTGCGGGGGCGTCAGATTAGGAATGCCCGCCAACTTCACGCCATTGGCAGTGAAAGTGACAAACACTGTTGGGTCGTCTTGCCTTGTCGCAGTAATAGTCACGATACCCGGTGTGGTGCTAAGCGTCGCCGTATTGGAGGCGGCACCGGTTCCCGAAGTCGCATTGGCCACCGCACCTAGTGTTGACCCGGGTGAAATTGTCCAGTTAATAACAACACCGGCAATGGCAATGCCATTATTTCTTGCATTGACCACCAAAGGTGCTGGCAGCGGCGACCCCGGTGTAGCGTTCTGACCATTACCCGACGTAATGGTTAAAGTGCGTACCAGTGTTGCAGTTGCAGTGAAGGTAGCAAACACCGTTGCGTCATCGGCACGGGTTCCGGTAATGGTTACCACGCCGGGTGCGGCGGGTAGGGTAAGCCCGATGTTGGCAAGCCCTCCCGCGCTGGTAACCGAGCTGGCAGCACTTAGGGTTCCGCCAGTGGTGGTCCAATTGATGGTGATACCCGGTGCGTTGACGGCATTATTTTGCGCTAAAACAACCAGCAGCGCAGGCAACGGCGTGCTGGTCGGTGCGGTTTGGCCGTTGCCGGACGACACCGCCAAAGTGCGGACCAGTGTTGCGGTTGCAGTGAAGGTAGCAAACACCGTTGCGTCATCGGCACGGGTTCCGGTAATGGTTACCACGCCGGGTACGGCGGGTAGGGTAAGTCCGATGTTGGCAAGCCCTCCCGCGCCGGTAACTGAGCTGGCAGCACTTAGGGTCCCGCCAGTGGTGGTCCAATTGATGGTGATACCCGGTGCGTTGACGGCATTGTTTTGCGCTAGAACAACCAGCGGCGAAGCTAATGCGGTACCGGTGGCGGCGTTTTGACCATTGCCCGACGAAACCGCCAAAGTGCGGACTAAGGTTGCGGTTGCAGTGAAAGTAGCAAACACCGTTGCGTCATCGGCACGGGTTCCGGTAATGGTTACCACGCCGGGTACGGCAGGCATGGTAAGTCCGATGTTGGCAAGCCCTCCCGCGCCGGTAACTGAGCTGGCAGCACTTAGGGTCCCGCCAGTGGTGGTCCAATTGATGGTTACACCAGGTGCGGTTACAGCATTATTCTGTGCCAAAACGACCAATGGCGCAGGTAAGGCCGAGCTGGTTGGGGCGGTTTGACCATTGCCAGAAGAGACGACCAATGTCCGCACAATTGCAGTTACGGTGATGGTAAATGATTCGATTCGATCACCAACAAAAGTGTCAGGGTTGCGATCTGCAGTCACAACATAAGTGCCCGGCACCGTAGCGGTGAAAGTCGCCTGTGTATTACCTGCTGCATTTGTCGTGGTTTGAGCGCTAAGCGCGCCATCGCCCGGATTGGTGGTTACATTCCAACCAACGATGGTTCCAACCGGGACCGCGAGGCTTGCACTACCGTATCTGGCAATTATGTTGGTGCTAGCGCCCGCACTGATGCTCACAGTTGACGCGGAAACGGCAGTCATGGCGACCGTTTCAACGACTACGGTAAAGCCGACCGAGTTTCCTGGGCACCCGGGCACTACAAAGGAAATCGGGCACCCCGTAGTTGCCTGTACATTTCTCGTGCCCGGGGTAAACAGTGTGGTGGTAACACTGGAATTGCCACCGGCATCATTGGTCGGAGCACCGAGCGATGGTCCGCTTGGGACGACTAAAAAATTCGTGACGTAACCGAAACCGGGGGCGCCATTGACAAGAAGATTGGTACCCAGGGTAAAAGGGGTCGATTGGTTGGTCGTAATGGAAGTGGGTGTTGTCGGGCTCAGGACAAAAACATTATTGGCATTGACAGTAAAGTCGGCGGTGGTCGGGCCATTGAAGCAACCCACGCAAGTTGCCCGGACGACTGCAGTACCTCCGGACGGACCAGCGGTTACGGTAAAATTAGACGTGCCGGGTGCAACAACACCCGTTTGATTGGCCGGCAATATCGCGCCGCCCGTAGTGTCGCTTATCAATGAGAAAGTAATGCTCACCGTGGCCGGACAAGCACCGGTGCTAACGATGTTGGCAGAAAAGCCGGCATTGCTACCCACATTAACGGTTAAGCTGGTTGGCGGCGTTGCATTGATCTGGCAGCCAACGCTAGCGGCCGCGTGCGACGACCAGCCCATCGATATTAATAGGCCCGACAGCAAAAGAAACTGTTGCCAAAGACTTAATTTCGCACCGGCTCTATTCTTGGCGCCGGAAAATGCAGTAGTCAACATGAAGAGCCCCTTATTAAAACCAATTGAATGATAGTCGCATGTAATAACGCTAAGGCATAGGATGTCAGGCCATTAGTTAGCGATTAGATCCGAAGCGTGGTTACATAGCAGCCAACGGACATTGTGCACCATGAGCAAGACAAAAACTAAACACGCGTCGCTAGTGAAAACCGACGAGAATTCTAAGCTATGGCCCAGCTTGACTGGAGTGCGTGGATTGGCAGCCTTGTGGGTGTTGATGCTGCACGTTTACAGTTTGGCGGGAAGCCCGGACAGCGTGCCAGTGGCATTCGCCTGGCTTAGCCAAATGGGTTGGACCGGCGTTGACATATTTTTCACTTTGTCGGCATTCCTGCTCAGTCTTCCTTATGCACACGCAATACGCAGCAAGCATCCTGCCCCCGCGATGTCGCGTTATTTCAAGCGTCGAATAGCCCGTGTAGTGCCAGCCTATTATCTGCAATGTCTGGTGCTTGGTGTTTTGGTGGCAGCGGGATTTGCCAAGCTGGTGTTCTGGTACGAGCCATCCTGGCAGGGTTGGTTCGCGCATGCGGCACTCTGGATTAATGCATGGCCTTTAGTGCCCGCGTACTTGCCGGTCTGGTGGACTTTGCCGGTGGAGCTCGGGTTCTATTTATTATTGCCCTGGTTGGCAAAGTGTTTGACCGATAAGCACTGGTATTGGCTTTTAGCTGGGATCGCCCTGAGTTTGCTATATCGATACGCGGTGTTGGCCGCTGGTTTTTCCAAAGAGCACGAATTTTATTGGGCCGATAATTTGCCAGGGCGACTATTTCAGTTCTTGATTGGTATGTTGGCAGCATTTTTCTGGGTGAAGTGGCGAGCACAAAATTTTTTCGTTTCTAACGTTTTGCGAAACCTGATTTTTGGCTTTTCATGCGCGGTCTTAATCGCATTGCCTGCCTTGGGTTGGCTTGAGGGTGCCACCTATCGGGGTTCACCTACTTCGGAGGGCGTGGTGGCGTACTACCATTTATTTGCCAGCATCTTGATCGCGGTAATTTTAGTCATATTGGTTTCAGGCCGAACTCTTGCCGATGGCTTGCTAGCGTCCTGGCCTCTGCAGTGGCTTGGCAAGATCAGCTATGGACTGTATCTCTGGCACTACCCGGTGATCTTGCTGCTGCTTGAAGCCATGGGCGGCATACAGGCGGTTCAATCCGAATTCTTGAGTTTTTTTATTTTTAGTTTTTTGATTTCCATTACGCTGGCATTTCTGTCCTGGCATTGGCTGGAAGCGCCTATTATGAAACGTGTTGGCTCAAGTGTTGCCTGATGATTTTCGCAGCCGGGAATCCAATCGCTTCAGTAAAAACAAAAAGCTTGCGCTAATGGAGCCACCCAGTTTTCGTTCAATCCAGCGGCCAATAAGTGGCACTGAAAAATGGAATCGTGAAGTCCAGACAAGCCGTGTTTTCCCATCAAGTGCATGAAGCGCCAGACGTCCTGTTTCATGTTGGAACGGAAGCTTCAAATTAAACGGGCCACGCAAGCTCAAAATTCGATACTCATAAGCATGCGGCGGATCGAACGCGGTAATTTCTTCCTCGAAGCACAGCATGCCATTACGCACTTCACGCAAAGCGCCCAGGCCGTTGGGATTGAAGTTACCAACGCGTTTCATGCAACAAAGAATTTTAGATGTACTTAAAAATTCAACATGATCACTCGCGCCTGCAAATACTTTTTCAATGTCGAAGTTAAATTCATGCGTGACTCGAACTTCATGCACCGGTCTATGGTCCCGCAACAAAAATCATGATGCTGCAAGCGAGCGCTGCCACCCAGACCAGGCTGCGCAATGCGGCCTTGTTGGCCAGATACAGCAAGCCGTACACAACCCGCAGACCGATAAAACTCAACGCCAGCAGATCGACACGCGCCTGATTGGCGCCGGCCATTTGCGCGACAATTACCGCGGCGGCAAATAAAGGAAAGGCTTCAAAGCTGTTTAAATGTGCCGCATGGGCGCGTTGCGCCAAGCCCTCAAGATTGCTCTGCCACAGCCTGACGTTGAAATTGTTGTAGCGCGGCCCGCGGGCTTTGGCGACGCCAGTCCAGAGGATAGGCATCAAGCCGGCGGCAAGTACGCAGTAAAGGGCAGTTGTCATGATCGCAATTCCGTGTGATGAGAGCCGCAGTATGCCTATTTTCTAGAGTCGCGGCTCTTAAAACAAAGTCATAAACGGGTTGTCGCTGGGCGGGGCTGACTGTTATAATTTTGAACTAAGTTGGGAATTGCTGTGGCCTTGGGCTGTCGGGGTGTCTGCCGTGCAAAAACATCTTGTCGAAGGCCGTTTATTGGCCTTGAAGGTAGCAAAATGGCAGATCCTGATCGGCGTTGCAGCAATGATGTGTGCTTGGGTGCTGTATGACCAAGCCGCAGCTTTGGGGCTAATGGCTGGGGTGCTGTCGATATTGCTCGGAAATTTGGCAATGGCGCAGCTTTCGCTGGGCGGCGGTGTTCAGTCGGCAAGTCAGGTGTATGTCCGGCTTTGGCTGGGTCTGTGTTTGAAATGGTTAATCGTGGGGTTGGTATTAATTCTGTCGTTTCGCTTGAAGGCGCTTGCGCCGCTGGCTGTTGCGATAGGGGTGGTGCTGGCCTTGATAGTGTTTCCACTCGTGGCAATGTCTGGCGGTAAGGTGAAGCGTGAGCACTGAAGCTAAAAGCGGCGGTACAACTGAATATATCGAACACCATTTGCATCACTGGCAAATCAAGGTCGGCGATAGTGCATTTATGACGATCAATATCGACAGCGTGATTTTTTTGCTGTTGATGTGCGGCATTTTTCTTGGCCTGTTTTTATATGTCTCGCGTCGTGCAACGGCAGGCGTACCTGGTAAATTGCAGTGCGCTATCGAAATGATGGTGACCGGCATTGACGGGCTGGTTCGTGAAACTTTTCACGGTCAAAGCAAGTTTATTGCACCGCTGGCCGTCACGATTTTTGCACTCGTGTTCCTGATGAATTTCATGGACATGATGCCGGTCGATTTACTGCCTTGGCTCTGGGCCAAAGGCTTTGAAGCTGCAGGCCATGACCCGGCGCATGCCTATTTGCGCGTCGTGCCTACCGCTGATATGAACACCACGCTCGGTATGTCCATTGGCGTGTTCATGCTGATTCATTATTTCGGCATCAAACACAAAGGGATTGGCCTGTTTGTAAAAGAAGCTTTCACAGCACCCTTCCACGCCAGCGGCCCGGTCGGCATGGTGCTGCTTGCGCCTGCCAATTTATTATTGCGCCTGATCGAAGAAGTGGTTCGTCCTATTTCGCTTAGCCTGCGACTGTTCGGCAATATGTATGCCGGCGAGCTGATCTTTATTTTGATTGCAGTAATGACGCTCGATTCATCACTATCAAGCGGCATGACCTACGCAATGATGCCGGTGCAATTTCTTGCCAGTTTCGTCTGGACCGCATTCCACGTTCTTATCATTACCCTGCAAGCCTTCATCTTTATGATGTTGACGGTGGTGTATTTGAGCATGGCGTCTGAAAAGCACTAACTATTTTTATTTGTTTTTATTTTTACTTTGCACCTTTTGTTTCATCTTAATTAACTTACAAGCAATACACGGAGAGCAACATGCAAAACATTAATCTTATCGCTGACGTAATGGGTATGACCGTCATCGCCGCCGCCTTGTTGATCGGTTTGGGCGCGCTGGGTACCGCTATTGGTTTCGCAATCTTGGGCGGCAAGTTTTTGGAAGGCGCAGCGCGTCAACCAGAACTGACTCCAATGCTGCAAACCAAATTATTCATCGTTGCCGGTTTGCTCGATGCTATTCCAATGATCGGCGTCGCGATTGCTTTGTTGCTGATCTTCGCTAACCCGTTCATCAACGCACTCAAAGCTGCTGGCGTTTAATTTGACGACGTAGCGTAAAGCCGACGGCATTGTGCTGTCGGCCAACAGGAGTAGCTTATGGATCCCAATATCACGCTAATCATTCAATGCTTCGCATTTTTTGCGGTGGCATGGATGGTGATGAAATTCGGTTGGCCGCACATCATGGCGGCTATTGAAGAACGTCAAGCGAAAATTGCCGAAGGCCTGGCCGCTGCAGATCGCAGCAAGTCGGAACTCGCGCAAGCCGAAGAACGCGTCAATGAACAATTGCGTGATGCTCGCGGTAAAGCGGCGGAAATCATCGCGCAAGCCGAAGCCCGCAGAAATCAGATCATCGATGACGCCAAGCAGGAAGCTATTGTTGAAGGCAATCGCCAGAAAGCCGCAGCACAAGCCGACATCGTGGCAGCGACCACGAAAGCCAAAGAAGACTTGCGTAAGCAAGTGGCCGCACTGGCCGTTAAGGGCGCCGAAAAACTGATCAAGCGCGAAATCGACAGCAATGCCCACAAGGCCCTGCTCGACGAACTCGCTGCTGAAATCTGAGCAAGATCATGAGCGAAGCCCTTACACTTGCCCGCCCTTACGCCCGCGCCGCGTTTTCAATTGCATGTGAACAAAGCCGTCTTTCACAATGGTCGCAAGCCTTGGGTTTTTCAGCGATTGCCGCTGAACTGCCATCGGTTAAAAATGCGCTGCATCATCCACGCGTTGCTGCTGCCATCATCAACGAATTGCTCAGCCCGCCCGGCGATGCCGATGCGAGCTATCAGCAATTTTTGACCGTGCTGGCAGACAATCATCGTCTGACTTTATTGCCGGAAATTTCTGCCTTGTTTGACGCCTTGAAAGCAGACGCCGAGCGTGTGGTGAAAGCGAATGTGACTTCCGCAAAAGTGCTGGATGCCGCCGAGCTCGATCAATTGCGTACTGCCTTGAAAAAGCGTTTCGATCGCGAAGTGGAAATCACCACGCAGATCGATGAAAGCTTGATTGGCGGCGTAGTGATCCATACCGGCGACATCGTCATTGATGGCTCGATTAAAACCAAACTGGCTCGTTTACACGCGAGCTTAACGAACTAACTATTGAAACAACCGGGTTACACCGGCTGAGGACTCACCCATGCAAACGCTCAATCCGTCCGAAATCAGCGAACTGATCAAGACTCGCATCGAAAAGGTCAAACTGGCCGCCGAAGCGCGTAATGAAGGCACCGTCACTTCCGTCTCCGACGGTATCGTGCGTATCCACGGCCTGGCCGATGTGATGCAAGGCGAAATGATCGAACTGCCGAACAATACCTTTGCGCTTGCCCTGAATCTGGAGCGCGACTCGGTCGGTTCGGTGGTGCTGGGTGATTACAAAAATATTCGCGAAGGCGATATTGCAAAAACTACCGGCCGCATTTTAGAAGTGCCAACCGGACCCGAATTACTGGGCCGCGTATTGAATGCACTCGGCGAGCCAATCGATGGTAAAGGTCCGCTCAATGCGACCACCTCGGCGCCGGTTGAAAAAGTAGCACCGGGCGTGATCTGGCGTAAGTCGGTATCGCAGCCGATACAAACGGGTTACAAATCGGTCGATGCCATGATTCCTGTTGGTCGCGGTCAACGCGAACTGATCATTGGTGATCGTCAAACCGGTAAAACCGCCATGGCGATCGATGCCATCATCAACCAAAAAGGCACTGGCGTTAAATGCGTTTATGTTGCTATTGGCCAAAAAGCATCGACCGTTGCCAACGTGGTACGCAAGCTAGAAGACAACGGCGCATTGGCGCATACCATTGTCGTTGCAGCAACCGCTTCCGAGTCGGCCGCCATGCAATACATCAGCGCGTATTCTGGCTGCACCATGGGCGAATACTTCCGTGATCGCGGCGAAGACGCACTGATTGTCTATGATGATTTGTCGAAGCAAGCCGTGGCGTATCGTCAAATTTCGCTGTTGCTGCGTCGTCCACCGGGCCGCGAAGCCTATCCTGGCGATGTGTTCTATTTGCATTCACGCTTATTGGAACGTGCGGCCCGCGTCAACGAAGAATACGTTGAAAAATTCACCAACGGTGCTGTCAAAGGCAAGACCGGTTCGCTGACCGCATTGCCAATCATCGAAACCCAGGCTGGTGACGTTTCCGCGTTCGTACCGACCAACGTGATTTCGATTACCGACGGTCAAATATTTCTGGAAACCGATCTGTTCAACGCCGGTATTCGTCCAGCGGTCAACGCCGGCATTTCGGTGTCCCGCGTGGGTGGTGCAGCACAAACCAATATCATGAAAAAACTCTCGGGCGGTATTCGTATCTCACTCGCGCAGTATCGTGAGTTGGCAGCGTTTGCCCAGTTTGCTTCCGATCTTGACGAAGCCACCCGCAAACAATTGGAACGCGGCCAACGCGTGACCGAATTGATGAAACAAAAGCAATACGCCCCGATGTCTACCGCGCAAATGGCATTGTCGATTTATGCCGTCAACGAAGGCAACATGGACGACGTGCCATTGAATAAAATCCAGTCATTCGAAGCCGGCTTGCATGCCCATATGGCCAATAGTTACGGCGATCTGCAGAAGAACATTATCGAAACCGGCGCCTGGGATAAAGACATCGAAGCTCAATTTAAGCAAATTGTTTCGGAATTCAAGACGACGGGTACTTGGTAATTAGGGAAACGGGAGACGGAAAACGATAGACGCAAAAGCGCTTTCGTCTTACGTCTCACTCCTCTCCTCTAACGGGAAAGAAATATGGCAGGCGGCAGAGAAATTAAAACCAAGATCAAGAGCGTGCAGAACACCCGCAAGGTGACGCGCGCGCTCGAAATGGTCTCGGCTTCAAAAATTCGTAAAGCCCAGGAACGCATGAAGGCATCGCGTCCTTATGCGCGCTTGATGACGCAAATGATTGGTCATATTGCGAAAGCCAATTCGGAATACACGCATCCGTTCATGGTCGATCGTTCCGACATCAAACGTGTCGGCTATATCGTCATTTCCACTGATCGCGGTTTATGCGGTGGTTTGAATTCGCAAATGTTCCGTAGGATTCTTGCCGACATGCGCGAGTGGCAGGCTAAAGGTGTTGAAATAGATGTGGTTTGTGTTGGCCAGAAAGCGGCGACGTTTTTTCGTCGCCTTAAAGTCAATATCACCGGTACTGTCACCCACCTGGGTGAAAAACCGCAACTCGAAAAATTGGTTGGCGTAATCAAAGTCATGCTGGATGCATTCGCAGCCGGCAAACTCGACCGTGTGTTCCTGAACTACAGCGACTTCGTCAACACCATGACGCAAAAGCCGACACAAGATCAGTTATTACCATTGCCGCCATCAGAAAGTCTGCAAAGCAAACACGACTGGGATTACATCTATGAGCCAAACGCCGAAACGGTGCTGGATCACGTGATGACTCGTTATGTTGAATCCCTGGTGTATCAAGCGGTATTGGAAAATCTGGCTTCGGAACAGGCAGCTCGCATGGTCGCCATGAAGTCGGCATCCGATAACGCCAGCAAGCTGATTGAAACATTGCAATTGATTTACAACAAAGCGCGCCAGGCAGCGATTACCCAGGAAATTTCTGAAATCGTTGGCGGCGCGGCAGCGGTATAAAAGAATCTGTAGGAGCGGTGTAAGCCGCGAAAAATTACGTAGGGCTGTTCGCGGCTTACACCGCTCCTACACCAAAAGAATTCTTAGCGTGAAAAAACAAATCGATTTATTTGAGGATACAAAAATGAGCCAGGGCAAGATTGTACAAATCATCGGCGCGGTGGTGGACGTTGAGTTCAATCGCGATGAAGTGCCAAAAGTGTATGACGCGCTGAAAGTTGGCGGCACCGAGATAACACTCGAAGTGCAACAACAACTCGGCGACGGCGTTGTGCGTTGCATTGCACTGGGTTCTACCGACGGACTGAAACGCAACCTGATGGCGACCAATACCGGCAAGGGCATTTCCGTGCCAGTCGGCATGGGTACGCTCGGTCGCATCATGGACGTGCTCGGCAACCCGATTGACGAAGCTGGCCCGGTCGTTACCAAAGATCATTGGGAAATCCATCGTCTCGCACCTTCGTATGAAGACCAGTCTTCGGCCAATGAATTGCTCGAAACCGGCATTAAAGTGATCGACTTGATGTGTCCGTTCGCCAAGGGCGGCAAAGTCGGCCTGTTCGGCGGCGCCGGCGTCGGCAAGACCGTCAACATGCTGGAGCTGATCAACAACATCGCGACCCAGCACGCCGGCCTGTCGGTGTTCGCCGGCGTCGGCGAGCGCACCCGCGAAGGCAACGACTTCTATCACGAGATGATCGAGGCCGGCGTCATCAAGCTCGACAACATCAGCGAATCCAAAGTGGCAATGGTCTACGGACAGATGAACGAGCCGCCGGGCAACCGCCTGCGCGTCGCACTGACCGGCCTGACCATGGCCGAATATTTCCGCGACGACATCGATCCGGCGACCGGCAAGGGTCGCGACATCCTGTTCTTCGTCGACAACATCTACCGCTACACACT
>JAYSQD010000151.1:0-48360 GCA_043721835.1 Arenimonas sp.
ATGCTTGCTGCGCCCACGACCTGCCGCGATTTTTTGGGCGCAGCAAGCATGCGCCCCTAAGCTTAGATAAGCCCCAGATTCTTGCCCACCTTAGTAAACGCCGCAATCGTAAGGTCTAATTGCTCACGGGTATGCGCTGCGCTCATTTGCGTGCGGATACGGGCCTGACCTTTTGCAACCACAGGAAAGAAAAAACCGGTGACATAAACGCTTTCTTCCAATAATTGTGCGGCAAATTTTTGTGCCAGCGGGGCGTCATACAACATGACTGGAACGATAGGATGATCACCCGGTTTTAAATCAAAACCGGCCGAGGTCATTTGTTCACGGAAATAACGCGTGTTTTCCTGCAAGCGCGTGCGTAATTCACCGGCGCTGGCCAGCATGTCGAATGCCTTGATGCCGGCGGCCACTACATGCGGCGGTAACGAATTCGAGAATAAATAAGGCCGCGAGCGTTGACGTAATAATTCGACTACTTCTTTTTTTGCCGTGGTAAAGCCACCGAGCGCGCCACCCATCGCTTTGCCCAGTGTGCCGGTAATAATATCGATTTGATCCAGCACGCCTTTTACTTCGGCCGAGCCTTTGCCGTGTTCACCCAGAAAACCGGTGGCATGGCATTCATCAATATGCACAAGCGCGCCATATTTTTTTGCCAGTGCACAAATTTCATCCAGTGGCGCGATAAAACCATCCATCGAAAATACGCCATCGGTGGTGATCATCTTGATGCGACAACCGGCAGCGTCGGCGGCTTTTAGCTGGGTTTCCAAATCACTCATGTCGCAGTTGGCATAGCGAAAACGCCGGGCTTTGCATAAACGCACGCCGTCAATAATCGATGCATGATTAAGGGCGTCGGAAATAATCGCGTCTTGTTCGGTCAATAAAGGCTCGAACAAGCCACCATTGGCATCAAAACAGGCGGCGTATAAAATGGTGTCTTCGGTGCCAAAAAAATCAGCAATTTTTTGTTCAAGCTGTTTGTGCAAATCCTGGGTGCCGCAGATAAAACGCACCGAAGCCATGCCGAAACCATGAGTGTCTAGCGCATCTTTCGCTGCTTGAATGATTTCGGGATGATCGGCCAGGCCTAGATAGTTATTGGCACAGAAGTTCAACACTTTTCGACCATCGGCAAGCTGAATTTCGGACGATTGCGGGCTGGTAATGATGCGTTCCGACTTGAACAGGCCCAGCTCGCGTATTTGTTTGAGTTCTTCCGAATAATGCACAATGGCAGGCTGGGTCATGGGGGTTCATCGACTTAAGTGAGGACAGGACGACATTATCGGTCCTTCAGCACGGGGAAATTTGCATTTTTACGACTTTTTCCGATTTTTTAGAGTAAATATACGGAGACGTATCTATATATATGGAAAACAGCGGTTAATATATTGTTAGCCGTGTTCTTGAGCACTTGGAATTACGGCGGTACTGATCCATAGGCCAGCCCAACACAAGTCATTATCCATAAAAACAGGAGATCATCATGACGAACAAGCTTTCCCTCGCTCTAGCCGCTGCATTGTTTGCGTTACCGACTTTTGCCTTTGCTCAAGATGCTGCCCCCGCTGCCGAAGAAACAATGGCTGCCGAAGAAGCACCCGCTGAAGAAAAAGCGGCGGCGTCTGAAGAAAGTAAATCGAATTTAAGTTTTAACCTTTCCTTGGTGAGTGACTATGTTTTTCGGGGCATTAGTCAAAACGATTTTGCTCCTGCCCTACAGGGAGGTTTGGACTATAAATTTGGTGACTCCGGTTTTTACGTGGGTGGCTGGGGTTCCAATGTTGATTTTGGCACCGCATTAGGAACCGATGTTGAAGTTGATCTTTATGTCGGCTATGGCACCGATTTCAGTGACGATTGGAGTGGCGACGTTAAACTGCTCCGCTACAATTATTTGGGCAACAATACCGGCGTTGATCTGAATTACAACGAATTAATTAGTTCGGTCAGCTACAAGAAAATGCTAACTTTTACCCTTGGCTATACCAATAACTATTTTGGTATTAGCAGCGAAAAACAACTGTATTTTGGCGTTGCAGGCAGCTGGGAAGTGGGTAATGGCGTGAACCTGACGGCAGGTCTTGCGCATACCAATTTCGACACCAACACCGATTACACCGACTGGACGCTGGGCGTGAACCGTGACTTCGGTCCGGTCAATATCGGTTTGAATTATTACGATACCAATTTCAGTGAAAAAGTATCTGATCAAGTTGTATTGGCTTTTTCGATTGGCGGTTGATTCCAATCTTCAAATAAAAAACGGGGCTTCGGCCCCGTTTTTTATTGCCCATTGACTGGCAGAAAATCAATTCCAGCTACAAACCACTTTTCCACATTGACCCGATTCCATCAATTCAAAACCTTTTTGAAAATCATCGATATGAATTTGATGCGTGAGAACTTTTTGTAAAGGAAATCCGGTCAATACCATTTGCGTCATCTTGTACCAGGTCTCATACATTTTTCGGCCATAAATACCATGCATGGTAAGGCCTTTAAAAATCACCTTGTCCCAATCAATGCCGGCACCTTTCGGCAAAATACCCAGCAGTGCGACTTTACCGCCGTGATACATGCAATCGAGCATATCGTTGAAGGCTTGCGGGTTGCCGCTCATTTCCAGCGCGACATCAAAGCCTTCCATATGCAAGTCTTTCATTACGTCTTTCAATGATTGCTTGGAAACATTTACGACCCGTGTTGCGCCCATATCAGCCGCCAATTTCAAGCGGTAATCATTGACGTCGGTAACCACCACGTTACGGGCACCAATATGTTTGCAAATACCGGCAGCAATAATGCCGATCGGTCCTGCGCCGGTAATCAAGACATCTTCACCGATCACGTCAAATTCCAGCGCGCAATGGGCGGCATTGCCGTAAGGGTCAAAGAACGACGCAAGTTCGGAAGAAATACCATCCGGGATTGGCCATAAATTGGAAGCAGGCATCGCGATATATTCAGCGAATGCACCGGTTCGGTTAACGCCAATGCCAATCGTATTAGGGCATAAATGCTGGCGGCCAGCGCGGCAATTACGGCAGTGGCCACAAACAATGTGACCTTCGGCCGATACCCGGTCACCAATTTTATAGCCGGTGACACTCGAGCCTAGTTCAACAATACGACCGACAAATTCATGGCCGATAACCAAGCCCGGTTTGATGGTGCGTTGCGACCATTCATCCCATTTATAAATATGCAGATCGGTTCCGCAAATGGCGGTTTTTTCGAGTTTAATCAGGACTTCGTTCGGACCGGGAGTCGGAACCGGCACCTGTTCCATCCAGATACCTTTTTCGGCATGGCGTTTAACCAGCGCTTTCATCATTGCAGTCATAGTGAGCACCTTGTGAGCGTGCAGTATTATACCCCTCACAGGTTAAAGTCTGGCTAAAACTCCATCCGCCAACCCACTGCCACAGTGCGTTCTTGCAAAAAACTATGGGCAAATCGCTGGCGATATTCAAAAAATGCCTGATGCCCCTTCTTCATCACCAAGCTAACGCCAACGCCAACTTCGCCCCATTGCGTGTCGGGGTCGGAGGTGTCGAAAACAATATTGGTATTGCTGCTGTCTTGACTAAATTGCACGCTTAATTGCCGACCGGGGTTATCGAATTCCTTTTTCAAGCCCAAGCGCGCATTGGGTACTAAAACACCCCAATTCATTGAATAGGTTTTCGATACATTGAAACTCAATGAGCCGGTGCGGGATTTGATATTTCTTTGCCGTACATCAATACCAAAACCATCGCCGCCGGTTTCGCTGTAGGCATCGAGTTTTGTTTTTGATTGATCCATGCCTAAACTAATGCCACCCGACCATGCGTTTTTATTCCACAACCAAGACCCGGTAATACCAGCGACATTGCGACTGACGGAGGGCGAAGCGAAGGCTTGCGATGCAAAGTTTTGGAAGTTTCCCGGTGTGCTTTCTATGCGGTAATTAATATTGCGAACATTGCGGGTATCGCCATTAAAACGACCGTAATAAGCATCGAAACTAAATTGATCGGCCGGGCTGAAACTAGCCGTCAGCAAAGCGCCATTCATGCTGGTGCTATTGCTGCTATTGGATTGACTAAAGTCGAGCGTCTCGCGCGTGTGATTGAGTGCCAGCCCTAAAAGCCAATGGGTATTGACCTGATAATTCAGGCCGCCGGTAAAGCGATCGGCGCTGCCATCGAAGGCGGCTTCGTTAAAGCTGGTGCTGCGATCCAAGCGGCCGAGATCCGCGCTCAAAAATAAGGACCATCCTTCGCCCAGGTTTTCAGAAACAATAGGCCCTTGTTGTTGATTGCGGGTGCTGGCACGGCCTTGGCCGGGTAATTCTTCAAGACGTTGTCCAGCCGCAATTCGGGCGGCGGCTTGTGGATCAAAGGCGCCCAGAAACTCTTGGCAGCGGCTAAAGAAAGCGTTGCCTGGCGTTGCTGCCGAGCATATGCCGCCCAATGAACTGCCCAGTGAGCCGGTACCGTTGTCTGCCTGAGCTAAAACTGGTGTGCAAGACATCGCCATGAATAGCAGTTTACGCATCGTGATTCACCCCTGTTGAATCCTGAACTCCTAGCTAAGCATGACTTTTGGGATACATGCAAGCTAAACGCAGCGTAATAAGATTAGCGGTCAAAAAACGGGGAATACAGTCATATGCGTGCTTTGTTGGCGGGTTCGTTTTTCTTATTGAGTTTTCAGGTGTTTGCCGCAGAAGGCATGTGGGTTCCAGACCAATTGCCGGAAATTGCCGGGCCACTTAAAAAAGCTGGCTTGCAGTTGGCGCCCAGCCAATTAGCCGATTTAACCGGACAGCCGGTCGGAGCGGTGATTAGCTTGGGCGGTTGTACTGCAAGCTTTGTATCGCCCAATGGCTTGGTGATTACCAATCATCATTGCGCCACTAATCAAATTCAACTTAATTCCACGCCGACTAAAAACCTATTGGAAACCGGCTATAACGCTGCAACACAGGCCGATGAATTAAGCGGCGGACCGAATGCACGGGTATTTGTGACTGAAGCGATTACCGATGTCAGCAGTATTATAAAAAATAAATTAAAACCCGACATGGACGGTGCTACTCGCGACAAAGCGATTGAAGCAGCGGGTAAAGCACTCGTCGGCGAATGTGAAAAAACACCCGGTTATCGTTGCAGCATGGCGCGGTTTTTTGGCGGGCTGCAATATCGTTTGTTCAAGCAACGCGAGATCAAGGATGTGCGATTAGTGTACGCACCGCCACGTTCGGTCGGTAATTACGGCGGTGAAATCGATAACTGGATGTGGCCGCGCCACACCGGCGACTTTACCTTCTTCCGCGCTTACGTCAGCCCAACGGGTGAATCAGCCGCTTTTGATAAAGCCAATGTGCCGTATCGTCCAAAACAGTTTTTACGTATTGGCAGCAAGGGTTTGAAGCAGGGCGAGTTCGCCATGATTGCCGGTTATCCCGGCAGTACCGCGCGCTATGCCTTGGCGCCGGAATTTACCAATACCGCCTTATGGACTTATCCAACGCGAGTTAAAAACTTCAAGAATGTGATTGCCTTGATTGAAACCGCTGGCGAAAACGATGCAAGCGTAAAAATTAAATATGCACCGACATTGCGCGGCCAGTTGAACACGATGAAAAATTTCCAGGGCCAGCTCGATACTTTTAATAAAACTAATTCGACCGCACAAAAAGATACTGAAGAAGCTCAAATATTGGCGTGGTTGTCAGCGCAAGGTAAAAAAGGCGAGGACGCATTAAACGCCCATAAACAATTATTAAAACTTTTTGAAGCACGTAAAAAATTACAGGCACGCAATACCGCTATCGGCGGCATGGGCGGCTTGTACGGTATTGCCCGTTCGCTGTATCGCATATCGATTGAAAATGAAAAGCCCGATGCAGAGCGTATTCCCGGTTACCAAGAACGCGACATGGCGAATTTGAAAGGCTCGGTCGATACCTTCGAAAAGCGTTTTGAAGTCGGCATGGATCGCAAGATTTTAAATTACTGGTTGCAGCAATATATTCAATTGCCTGTTGCCGAGCGCTTGCCAGCCATGGACAAGTGGCTGGGTGCCAATGATCAAACCGCGATAGACCGCAGTCTGAATAATCTGTATGCCAATACTAAAATGACCGATGCTGCCGAGCGCGGTAAATGGTGGGGTGCGTCGCGCAAGCAGTTTGAAAGTAGCGATGATTCGATGATCAAGCTGGTGGTTGCACTAATGCCAACTTTGCTCGAACTTGAAGAAAATGAAAGAAATGATTCTGGCAACGACGTGAAATATCGCCCGCAATATCTGCAAGGCGTGATTGATTTCAATCGCAGCCTAGGTCACGCGGTATATCCCGACGCCAACGGCACGCTGCGTATTACTTTCGGTGAAGTGGTGGGTTATTCGCCGCAAGAAGGTGTTAACTATCTGCCATTCACCAGTCTTAATGGTGTTGCCGCAAAAGCGACCAATAGCGAACCCTTCGATGCGCCGAAAAACTTATTGCAGGCAATAAAAGAAAAACGCTACGGCAATCGCGCAGTGGCCGATCTGAATTCGGTGCCGGTGAATTTCATGACCGATACCGATATTACCGGTGGTAATTCAGGCTCACCCACACTCAATTCAAAAGGTGAATTAGTAGGGCTGGCCTTTGACGGTAATATTGAAAGCGTTGCCGCTAACTGGTTGTTTGATCCGACCTTGAAGCGCACGATCCATGTTGATATTCGCTACATTCTGTGGATCATGGAACAAGTGGAGCCAGCCCCGCGTTTGTTGAAAGAGATGAATGTTAGTCAATAATTAATTATTCATGGTTGACAAGATGAGAAGCCGGGCCCGCCCGGCTTTTTTGTGCGGGTAATGAAAGCTAAACATTTCAGGAAAATAGGAATACTCTGTTATCTGACTCTAAGCAGGTGACCCATGATGAAAGTTCGATTCCACGGTGCAGCGGGCGAAGTGACCGGCTCATGCCATGAAGTGCATGCCAACGGTAAAATAGTGTTGCTCGATTGCGGCATGATCCAGGGCAGTCCAGAAGACGAAAAACGCAATGAACTGGAATTTCCGTTTGATGTTAGTAGCATTGATGCCGTGGTACTTAGCCATGCGCATATTGATCACTGCGGTCGGCTACCGTTGTTAGTCAATCGTGGCTATCGCGGTCCGATTTATACTCAGGCAGCAACAGCCGATTTATTGAAGATCTTGCTGGAGGACGCCGCCTCTTTGGCTCAGATGGATGCCGAGCGCGACAATAAGCATCTAAAAGATGGCCATCAAAATCACCAGCCATTGTTCACCAAAGCCGATGTCGCAAAAGTGCTGACGTATGTCAAAGCCATGGCCTATGAAACACCGCAGGAGATTTTTCCTGATGTAAAAGTCACCTTGCGTGATGCCGGTCATATTCTTGGCTCTGCCAGTGTCACATTGGAATCGGAAGGGAAAACATTATTATTTTCTGGTGACCTGGGCCCGAAAAATACGCCGATTTTATGTGACCCAGCGATCCACAAAAAAGCGGATTTGGTACTGATGGAATCCACTTATGGCGGCCGTTTGCATCGTTCACGCGAGGCGACCATCACCGAACTGGGCGAAATTTTTGAACAAGCTTGGAATGATGGCGGCAATGTCTTGATCCCGGCATTTGCCGTCGGGCGGAGTCAGGAGCTTCTGTATTGGTTTGCCAAGCATTACGATGAATGGAATTTGAAGCGCTGGAAAATATTTCTTGATAGCCCCATGGCAGTAAAAGTGGTGGCAGTGGTTGATAAGCACGAAGCGCTGTTTGACGAAGAAGCAAAAAAAGTCTGGCAAGGAAAAATTCGGCCATTCAATTTACCCAATTTACATTTCACGCCGGAAGTGGCGCAGTCAAAAGCTATTTCCGATAACAAACACGGCGCTATTATTATTGCCGGCTCGGGGATGTGTAATGGCGGTCGAATTCGCCATCACCTGCGAGACCATCTAGACAATAAGAAGCATCATGTCATTTTTGTTGGTTATCAAGCGCAAGGTACCTTGGGTCGGCGTTTGGTCGATGGTGCGAAACAAGTGCGTATTTTTGGCGAAGAAATTAGCGTCAATGCGCAGCGCCACACGATTGGCGGCCTGTCTGCCCACGCCGATCAAGCCGGGCTTCTGGAATGGTATGGCCATCTGGAAAATAATCCCCCCGTTGTCTTGGTGCATGGCGAAGACGATGCGCGTGATGCCATGAAAATCGAAATGCAGAAAAAATATGGCAATACAGTGACCTTGGCCAAACCAGAAATGGAATTGGATGTGTAGGTCGGGCCCCGGCCCGACATGCCCACCATTACGTTGATATATCAAGTGATAAAGATATATTTGTTTTTCGCTTTTTAGTAATAAGCGATTTGTTTTCGATAATTGTGCTCAGGAAGTGCATCAGAATTTCCATAAAACCGACCAATACGTAGGAGGCCGCTTGCGGGCGACGGAGGGCCCTCGATTTTTATCGAAAGTGATTAGAAGCTAGATATTTGAGGGGTGAAACATTTGATATTTCGATAATTACTGGGAAGTATCTGGAAATATCGAGAAGGATTACTTAATTAACTTTACCACTGCGAAATAAAATTCGGCCAAAAAAAAGCGTTTTATTCTAGGGCGCTGTCGGTGTGTACGCGAAGGCCGAGGGCATATCGTTTTCCGATGTGAACCGCATTGGCATGAGTCTGAGGTTGAAACTGAAAATCTATCGGCAGGCCGGTGAGCTTTTGAAGGCGATCAGATATGCAGGTGGTCAGCAGAAGCCAGCGGGTGTCGTGTTCCCAGTGCTGGCCAGCTTTAGGGAATAGCTGAGCAAAATCGTCATCAGACATTATCTGACGAACGTCAACATCCCGCCAATCAGGCCGATCAAGCGACGAGCCTACGTGATAACAGCCAAAACCGCCGAAGGCATGCAGTATTTCTTTGCAAGCAAGCTCCAGCTTGAATACTGCTGGCGCGCCAATGTAAGAGGATTTATCTACCACTTGTTACCTCCGGTTAGGCTGCGCTTCGGGCTCAGGCAACAAGGGCATCTGGCGTTTCATCACTTCAAGCCGAATGGCGCGGCGGATGATTCTGCGGACGTGGCGTTCGGAGACGCCGTGTGCTCTCGCGAGGCCGACATAGTCGCCTTTGAGTGGGCCGAGGTGAAATGACTGCAGTATTTCGGAATCACGGCGGTCAAGTTTGAGCATTAGGCACTTGGCAAGATAAAAGCCGCGACCGCCGTACTCTTCGGTGATGGCTAAGGCAATCAGCTTACCCACTGCTTTGGGCGGCTTTGACGGGTTTTTGCTGATGACTTGCTCGGCGATATCGGCCCAGTCCTGGACTAATTCCGGCAGTTTTTCTTCGGTCACTTCGTGGTTCATCGGGTAGGCACCTTGAGGCGTTCGCACCATTGTTTGAGGTGTTCGATCACGCGCGAGGCCACGCCTGTCGGCAGCATTTCTGGCGCACTGTAGCCGACCTTTTGTGGGTGGTACGGGGCTGATTGGTGCTCAACAAAGGCACGCAGAGCCGGTTCGCCAACGCTGTCTAGGTGACCACCAGCAGCAAGGCTATTCCAAAGGAAGCGTATATAACCGGCTTGCTTGTTGCCGCTTTTTGCTTTGCGGGTGCCCGGTGGTGAGGTGTCGTTCCAGCCGCAACCACGCAGGTGCTTGAGTACGTTTTCACGGCCTGTGCTGTCGAGGTCTTTCGACGTACGAACGCGTGCTACCGACCAAAGCATGTCTCGGTAAGCCGAATCGTCGCCCGGACGCTTCATGCCAAGCTTCGATGCGCCAATGTGAATCTTGGCGATCTCGATATTTTTAACCGACTTAGGTTTTCGCTTGATATTCATTATTCGCTCCGTGGAGGGCCAAGTTTTTCGTGGCGTTCGCAGCAACCGCACTTCTGCCCAGCAAATCGTATTGGGCACAAATGATTCACGCACTCAGCCTTCTGTTGGTTTTTTACTGAGCTAAAAATCATGCCTATAAGCACGCCGAGAACGAAAAAGAAGGCGATCAATAGTAGGAAATTGATAAGGCTCATTCATTAATTTCCTTGTTTTCAGGCTTAACAAGACTCACTTCCACAGCCTTTGCAGTCCATCCAAGCAGCTGCAACTCCGGCCATGTTTTGCCGGTGCTCATCAAGGCTATCGGCGGTATTAGCTTTGGGTTGCGGACAACGATGGCGATAACACCTTTGGGCGTGATCAGGCCTTGGTAATCCAATTCAAGTGGTAGTGGTTGATTCATAGTCAAAGCTCCTGTCCGCTGTGATCGACGGGCAATGCAAAGTGCATAGGCCGAGTGCGTTCACAGGTAAGTGGGCGGGTTTCAAATTCCATGTCATCGGTGAAGCGAATTTGGTAGGTATGGCCGCATTCGTTGCAGGTTTCGAGATGCCAATCGAAGCGGCGGCCTTCAAAAGCGTCCATGCTTTCGTAATCGAGCTCGCATGCTGGGCAACAAGGCCAAGTCGTTTTCATGATTTATGACCTGCTTTTTTAATCTCGCGTTCTATGGCTTTATCGAGATCTTCTCCCCGGACAATGTATTGGTCATATTTCCTGTCCCAGACCCATAAACTTGTAGGCCGAGTGCTGCGAAGGTGGTGATACTTAGTGGCCCACGACAGCATTGCATTAAGCGATGCAGATTCTTCGACCGACAAATAGCGCCCCTTAACCTGTGCAAGGTTTCTTTGCATTGACTCCAACGTGTGGTCGCTCATAGCGCGTGCTCCAATTGCTTCTGCTTGGCACCTTCGACGGCAGTATTTAACTGGGCGGTTTTGCCCTTGGTGAAACCATCATGGAAGTCGTTGACGTTAAGAGCTTTATGCTTTTTCAGTTCGATCTGTTTGGTAGAGCCGTAAGACTTTTCAATGAGAGTTTCAATCAGCAATAAATCGGCTAAGTTTATGGGTTTCACATCAAGCATGGAAGCCACGCCAGCCACCCAGCCGATACCGTAGGTGTAGCGGCGTGCAGCCCGGTTCTTGGCTTTTCTGACTAATTTAATTTGCTTGGCAATATCGCGATCAAGTTGGCGGCGCAGCACGGCATAGGAATACTCGGCTATTTTCGTGTTCACATTTCTGCCGAAAAAAGCAATGCCGGTCGAATTGGTCATATTGATTTGAATGGCTTTACACTGAAACGCTTTTGCAACGGTTGCGGCCAGTTGCCAAACATGCTCCGCTACATCACCGCCACGGCTCCGGGTTTTTGCCATGCACTCGGTCATCGCATCATCGTCAGCATCGGACTCATCAAGACTGAATTCTTGCATCAGTCTTTGAGCGTGCCGCAATGCCAGTGCTGCCTCGTTAGCATTCGATGACTTTGATAGGCGCAGGCAGGCTTTTAGTTTACGAAGGGCGGCGTCGCGATTCATTACACTACCTCTTCAAGTTTCGACTCAAATGGCTCGACAACAAAGTCTTCCTTTTGCGTGACGCTGATACCTTTTATGTGCTCTACAACGGCAGGCTCAAGCAGAATCGCTTCTTTGTTCACTTCCTGCTTGGTCCTGATGAAGCGATTCAGGCCCATTTTGATCAATGCCTCGATGACCGTGTCGCCTGCGCTTAAACGCACAGAAGGCGGACGCATGCGCCATTTCACTTCACCACTGGCAAGATTGGCGGTTTTTGTTTTTCCGCCCGAGGTGAGTTCATCGCGGTGGGCTTCGCACCACAATTGAACGCCGCGAATTAGCGAGCTTATTTTTTCCGAATAAGGCTTTGCTTCTTCTTCGTAGCGTTTTTTTATGCCCGCCATTTCGTCGTTCATTGCCGCTTCGATTCGGGCGCGCTCACGTTGAGCCATACCAATTTGTAGAATCGCTTCGCTGGTTTCTTCGCGTGATTGAGGGACGAAGTGTTCGGCGGCATCGGTTTTAAGGCGGGTGGTTTTTTTATTCATTTGAGTTCTCGTTTAATTTAGGTGTTCTAGCTTGGAGGTAGGTGTTACGCCAATCGCGTGCGCTCATCAGATGTACGCCAAGGAAAGCCGCTACTGCGTTTGGGCCGGGCAGCTCTTTTTTACTCGCCATCCACAAAGCAAACTCCAGTGATTTTTGGCGCGTGACTCTGTATCTTGTGACTGCCATCAGGTCGGCAACCGCATCTGGCCAAACAGGTCCGGCAATGACAGGCGCTTCATTGCTGCCACTTGCTCAAGCGAGCAGATGGCACGGTGCGTGAGGTATTTCAGGCACTCGTCAAGCTCGTCGATGTTCTGGGCAAGGTAATAGCCGTCCTTGGGGTGTGCGCATACATGGTGGCCTTGCTTACGCAGTGCTTTAACCACATGACGCAGCTCGCGCTCGCTGATTTGAACGTCGGGTTTTATTAGCCCATTATTGAGTTCATTAACAAGTGCTTTGGCAGTGATGCCGTTGTTTTTTCCGATGTGCGAGCGCAGTGCAACCAGTAACAAGTCCGTGTTATTCATGGGTAGCTCCGATACGGGTGGCATTGTGCTTAATGCGGTACAAGCGACCGAACAAGCGGCGAGCGAAACGAGTGGGACGATCTTTGATAGAGCCGTGACGAAGCTTTTCGCAAAGCAAACCGTCATGCACTTCCTTGCCGAAATCATCAGCAGTCAGTGGGTCGGCGGCTTGCCGGTTCGGATGCCGAAACTCAATGCGAAAGTGGCGCGTAATAGCATCGGGTTCTTGCAGGAAGGTTGCCAGCAACACACCTCGATCAAGCAAGCGTTCTTGCTGGTACACGTCACATAAATAATTGAGCTGAGCATCCGACATGGCAATCATTCAGGTACTCCTGAAACGGGCGTTTCCACTTCATGAATCAACTCATCAGCCAAGTCATTTGCAAGATTGGCTATTCTGCGCAGGCAGCCAATTCGATACGAAGCTTGATACTCAGCGTCATCACGAATCTGCTGCAACGAAAAAGTTTGTTGAACGCATTTAATGTCCAAAGCATTGAGTTCAAAACCATGAATATCAGCCATTGCCGACCTCCAGTTTGAGCTGGGCGATTAACAGTCCTGCCTGAAAACCATTGAGGTCACTAATCCATGCAACTAAATCTTTACCTGGCATTGTCGATGACCACAGCTTTGCGTTGCTCAACAGGCTCCGGTGCACTATGGAAATGACGGGCGTGTTGAGCTCTAGTTTTTTCAGTAGCAGGTAAATCAGATTTTGTTGAGAAACTGAGGCTTTCATCGTGCTGCACTCCATTTTTTAGTTCGCTCGGTGCATTGACTGCACTTCACGTAAACACCGTGGCCGTGGCGTGTTTTGACAAACGTATCGGCAGGCTGTTTAGTTCGGCAGCTCACGCAAAACTTTTTATTGTCTTCGCAGCGAACCAATGCGGCACTGACGCTGTGGCTGATTTCAAGAAGGCTCATATGGCCGCTCCTAACTTTGTCAGCAGCGTACGTAGCTTGTTAGGGAATTCGTGCGATTCCACTGGCGCTTGAAACCCTAAATTTCTCATTTCAAGCAATGCACCTTCGTCAGCGAGCAGTATTTCGGTGGCCATCGCCATGAGTTCGTTATGGTCGGCTTGAAGTTTGGCAAGCTGCTCATTGACTCCTGCTTGCTCGGGCCAATGCATAACGCGATGTTTAAGGAAATTTCCAGTTCTTGCGGCGCTATCACGATGTGCCTTATCCATGCCGGAGGTCGTGACGTGTTCACAGCCTTTATGCTCCGGCGTGTCCACTTTGCGAGCGAGAATGATGACTTGGTCGTAACCAAAGCGTCGAGCAATGTCGTAAGCATCCATCACAGGTATTGGGATTGTCTTCATGACGCACCGCCCAGTTCGCGAGCGATCACTTCGCGAGTGTGTTTAATCACTTCGTAGGAATTCATGGCGTACAAGGCTTCATCGCGAGCATGCATAAGCAAGTGCAGTACTTGTTGGTCTGGGACATTGGCAAGGAAGTTTTTCACCGCTTCATCGGAGCGTGAATATGCTTCTCGTAGATGCGATGCAATTGAGCCGTTCTCAAGAATTTGCATAGAGCCTTTCATAGGCATGCTATTTCCAAGCTTGGCAACAAAGCAGATTGACCCGTCGCTATTAACCCCAGCGTCAGTGATGTCGCGCTCTTGACGTTCCGCGTGGCCTTTCAAAATTGAATTCACTGGCTCTGTGTTTTTTGGCTTTGCTGCCCAGTTGCTTGTTGCCTCTGGCTTAACCAATACAGTGGCCTTTGCATTTTTTCTCACCGGCGCATAGTGAGGATTTAGCAAGTACTGAAACTTGCCATCTTCCATTTCACGGACCAGCTCGGCGCGTGCATAGGCAGCGAACAAATATCGACTGATGGCCGCAATCTCGTCTTTTTCTCTAGCGTTCAAGCGCTCTTTAAGGTCATCGTAGGTGAGCGCTTGTGTTTTCGCTTGTTTAAACACCAAACGAATATCATTAGTGGTAATTGCTGCGGCCATCACGAAGCCCTCCGCAAGTTGCGTTTTGCTTCAAAGCAAACCACTGAATCTACCGGTGCTTTGGAAGTCGATATCGACTTGGTTTTGTGGAAGCGCTTTTTCATTGCGCGCTTCCATATTTTTAAATATTTCGCACGAATTTTTAGACCGTCCATTTGGCGGGCCATAAATTCAGCATCGTGTGCTTGCAAAGCATTCGCTGCTAATGGCTTCGATAAGTCGCACACTTCAAGCGCATGCGCCTTGCAGCGCTCCTGGTATTGGTCAAAGCGCCAGCGGGTCATGTCTTCATTATTTGAAGTGTCCAACGGCAAAGCCTGTGTGCACGCGCCAGTAAAAATTTCAGTGCACGATTTCAAGCCCAGTAATCTTTGTATAAAACTATTCATGACTACACCTTCGATATCAGGTCGGCGTCGATGCGTTCCATGCCCAGCTCGGCAGCACGGTTCATGCAGTTGACGACAAGGTTGTTGACGATCAGCGGATACACGTTGACTTCGAGCTCGTTACTGCCTTGGCGCTTGCGCGTGAGGCGTGCGCGAATGGCGTCAAAAGCGTTTTTCTCAAATACGTTTTCGAGCTTCAAGTTGACGCGGTTGAGTTTGAGTTCGAGATATTTTTCTAGGTCACCGTTGAGCGATTTCAAGCGTGCCACTTCGCAGCGGCGGATGACTTCGCGAGCGGCGTAGTTCTTGCGTTCGTCAAGCACGTCGCCCAATTCGGGTTGGCCAATCAACACAATGCCGAGCAGCTTTTTGAAGCCGTCTTCCATTTCCCAGAAGCGCTTCAAATATTTGAGCGTAGCTACGCTCAGATCGTGGGCTTCTTCAATAATCAAGCCGTGTGCATTGCCGGTGCGGGCACTCGATGCCAGGATGCGCTGCACTTGCCGTGCCTTCGCTTCTAGGCTTAGTTTTGGGGTCTCTGTTGAGAGATCGGTGATGATGGCGTCGCAGATATGCGCGGCGCTCAACACCGTCTTGTCGATGGTCTGCGGTTGCAGAATGATGATCGGCTCATTGTCACGGCGAATGCGTTCAATCAAGTCTCGGCGCAGGGTTGATTTACCTGAGCCGCTTTCACCTACTACGGCCAAGAAGCCGCTGTGCTTAACCGCTTGGTACATAGATTCGCGGATATAGCGCTGGTCTTTGCTCAAGAACAAGTCTTTGGCGCTCTGAACATCGTCTTGAAACGGGTGACGGGTGATGCCAAACGCTTCGCGTGCATTTGCTGATAACATTTCTGCCTCCGGTAGTTGGAATGGGGTTTGCAGTTCTGCTTTGGTGGCGGGCTGCGACTCTGTGTTGCTGGGGTCGCTTGGTGCATCGGTCTGACCACCGATGTGCCAAGCGGTATTGATTTCTTCTGGTGTTGCGCCTTTGCTGGCCAGCACACTAGCCACGACGGACTCGATGGTTTCTCGGGTAATTGACCTGGGCCATAAGTGCCGATTGATCAACATGCTGAAAGTCGCAGGCGCGAGATTCTGGCCCACACGAAAACCAATCTCTTGAGGAAGTGGAAAGTCGCTAGCATGCAAGGAGTATTTCTGCATGAGCTGGCGCAATTGATAAGGCTTGAAGTTAGCCTCGTCTTTAATGGGGCGGCCTTGACCATTCATACGAGCGTGACCGTGTAAGCGGCGGGACTGGTCACGGCTAATTTCACGACCAACGTGTCGCGTGGCATGCGCATGGCACGGCCCAATGTTTGGTCGGGCTCGAAGTTCGACATCACTGCCACCACCCAGATAAACGGGTCGGCTGTTTTATTAAGTGAGTTGTGTTGCAGCAGAGCGAAAACAAAATCATCACTGTCGGTACGCATGAATTCTTGACCAGGCTTAATCCTGCTCAGCGGCGTTTTAAACACAGGGCGCGTATTGACTTTGAACGGTATTCCATTGGCGGTAAGGGCTTGCATGGTGGCTTCCTTTGGTGGTGGGTAAAGGGGTTTAAACGGTGTTACTTGACGGCAAATAAACGGGGCTTTTCTTCGGCCAGCGGTTCTGGCTCATGAATGTTTTCAAGTCGGAGTTGCAAGGTGTCGAGTTCAGTTTCTGGCACGCCGTCGGGGTACCAAGTGCGAAGGCTTTTTGCTTCGATACCTTCCAACGCACGGCCTAAGCGAGCGACCATTTCGAGCGAGGCTTCTACGTGTGAAAGCGGACGCAGCTCAATTTGTGCAGGCAGCGGCACGTCAATGTCGGAACCACGGCGTGGCATATACGCAGGCACTTTTGTTTCAGCCTCGCGTACGTCTTTGAAGGGGTCTATTGCGCCGTTGAACATCAACCGGCCTTTGGCCTTTACGTTCTGTGCATCGAGCGTGTCGCGCTCACCGTAAGCGAGGGTGTTGACCTGCTTGCGCATATCGTCCACGTCGCTGTCGGCAGGCGATTGGTAGCGCTCACCAAACACCGGCGAATCCACCGCGAATCCGAACACGTCTTTGGCCACAGGCTCGCATTCGTGGTATTTGATTTCGCCGTCTTTGGTTTCGGCAATCACAAAAATATTGGGTAAGCGGTAAGGGTTTACAGTGATGCTCACCTTGTCGCCCACGCGCACGCAATCAATTTTGCTCACATCGTATTGCGCTGGTGGAAAGCCCTTACAGGTAAATTGAATGCGTAAATTGCCAATCACTATCCGTGTTTCAGGCTTGGCAAACATGAGCTGGCTGCATACCTCTTTCGGTGGACATAGGCGCAGTTGGTCTTGTTTAATCATTTGCCAAACGCCCCAGCGTGCATGGCCGTGGCGTGAGTGAATATCCACGCCATTAAATTTTTTCAGCCAGCTGTCCATGTGGGCATTGAGCTGTTCAACATTGTCGATTCTTATCATCGACAAGCGACCTTCAAACTTGCGCTCAATAATGTTATGCACGCATTCCACTTGGCCCTTGGCACGTGGGTTGCCCGGTTTGTGGGCCCAGTGTTTGACAATTAAGTTAGTGAGCAAGCCACGAATGGTGTGCGCCATATTGGCCGAGCCAGCGTCCCACACCAGCATGTGCGGCACGCCATACATCATGCCGTCGTCGCGCTTATGGAAGGCTTCCATCAAGAATTCAAACAGAGTGAATTGGTCTTCACCAGCAGCGTTGTAAAACCGGCAAAAAACAGAGCCGGATGTGTGGTCGGTTACGGCATAGCGCATCACCCGTTCATTGATAATTTTGGCCAAGTCTTTGGGCTTGCGCTCGTTGAATTTGCGTGCATCAAGCACGCCCACGCGACCGTCTTTTATTCGGTACAGTACGCAGATAGAGGCATCTAATTGCCAAACATGGTTGGGGTATAGCGACTTCATGGATACGTGCGCGTCAGGCCGCGCCATTTGCTCAGGGTGGCAGTCGTTTTTGCGCATCAAACGGAACATGGTCGATGGGCTTACGTCCACGTCTAAAATACCGTTAGAGCGCAGCACGCTAATGGTGTCGCCCATCGGCAACATTTCTTTGCCGAGGGCGCGCTTGCCGCCGTGCATGATGGCCGACACATGCATGACTGCGTCTAGGCTGACCTTGCTGTCGCCTTTGTCGCTGCGCAATTTACGGCTGCTTTGCACACCGTATTTTTTTAGCCGGTTGTAAACCGTCTGCACGCTGCACCCGAGTCTTTTTGCCGCATTGCTCACCAGTGAGCCGCGTTGGCCGCGATCACTGTTGTTTATGCTGCTGGCTAGTTGGGTGAGATACATTGACTCTGCCTGCGATTCCATGAGTGCGTCCGTGCGAGGGGTTTATGAGCGTGCGGTTTCTGCAATTTCTTTAGCGCTCTTCAATGCCGCCTGTGCAAAAAAGTCCAGGCGGGTATCAATGTCTTCGTCCAGTGGTTCGCCTGCGTCGCTGTAGAGGTTGTAAACCTCGGCAATCGCTAAGCGCAGAGATTCACTGGATTTCAAATGCTCTACTGAGCGCTCGCTAATCAAAAACATAATGTCTTCGGCCTGCGTGCGAATGGGTGCTTTGGCACCGCGTTTATTCTTAAGCTCCAGTTTTTGCAGCTTGTCGTCTTTGCGGGCAATAATTTCATCGCGTGCGGCGAGCTCATCTTCGGTTTCTTTTCGTTCAACCCGCAGCGCCTGTTTTAATTCTCGCGTGGTCATGCGTTCGATATCGTCGAGCGTTATACCGGCAATGCTGCCGCCATCGCTCAGGCCATCAATAGCGTCGTCGTCTTCGCCCATCAATTCCAGAATTTTGCTGGAGCCCAATTTACTGGCGAGTGTTTTGCGTAAATCATTGCCGCTAAATTTTAGGGCCGCTTGTCTTACGCGTTGTGCAAACCGAAATGAAATACCGCAACGATCAAGCACGCTGTTATAAATCTCGGTGCTTTCATGTTCGCGAATTAAGAGTAGCAAGCGACCCATTTCCAACAGCTTGCGACCCGTGTCTTCTTTCAAATAGGCAAGGCTGGCAATGGCGTTTTCTAGCGAGTACGGTGCGTCGATGGCGTACTCGCTATCGACTAAATTCATATTGCGTTCGTGCGTAGTTTGCAGCGCGCTTAATTGCTTGCTGCTCTCTTGCAATGCTTCGGTATCAACTACGTTTTCGTTTTCTGTGGTAGCGGCTTTTTTGGCGGTACGTGGCATGGTGGTGGTCCTTGGTTAAGAGTGTTTGCGGGTAACGCGTTGCGCGTATTCGTTGAGCGAATCGGTTTCACGTTGAATGCTGGTCATCAAGCCAACGGCCATTTGTGCCCAGCGCACATTGGGTCGCCAGCGTCCTGTTTCGCCGACTTCTTCAACGAGTCCTACGTTTGCCATTTGGGCAAGCTGCTGTGTGACATAGCTGCCACTCACGTTTGCGCCTTTGGCAATTTCTGTCGGCGCAAGTCCAGTGGCACCGTTAGCAAACAGCAGGCGAAGGATGTTGGTCACCTTCGCCAGCTGGCCTGATGCGGGATATTTGGAAATATCCATTCTTAAAAAGCGACGTTGCGAAACGCGGCTAGGTAGGCACGAAACCGCTCAAAAAACGATGCTTGCTTGAGCGATGGCGTGTTGCTAGGCGGCGATGGCTCAGTGCGGCAAGCCGTTGGCCACTTCACCGCGTTCAAGTCGCATGAGCGGCCCACTGGTACGAAGTTCGGGTACGCATCGCGATTGGCTGCCTCTGTTGCCATTCCGACAACAGGAAGCATGGCAAGGCAAGCGAGCATGGCTAACATAAGAAAACTTTTTTTCACGGTGTTGCTCCTTTAGGATTGCGCTCAAAGTCGAGCGCGGGTTGTTTGTGCATGGCCACATTCGTGCGCTCGAAGACGAGTAATTCGAGCGCACGATTGATTGCACCGACCACATCGTCGGCACTGGCTTTTTCTTGGGCGAAATTAATCAGCGCGCCCACCGCTGTGTTGCAGGCCTCTTGCAAGGCCTGAATTTGTTGCGGTCCGCTGGTACGGCCGGTCGGTAAATCAATTAAAAGTTTTCGTGCGCTAGCGGCCAAATAAGCCGTCACGTAGAAACAACCGCAGGCATGTTCAAAGCCCGGTATTTTTTTGCTAGGTATTGAGCCCTGTTCAATCCATTTGTATAGGGTCCACTTGCTCTCGCCCACTAGGTCGGCCAAGCGGTCAACGTCGCGCCGGTGGTTGTGCTGGGCAAACGACACACAGCCTTCCACAGCTTCTTGCAGGCTGGTAGGTCGCCAGAGTTTCCAATTGCGGTTACGCATTGGAACCCCCGCACTGGGCGCGGCGTTGCAATATCCAAACGTAGTTAGTGTTTGCTGTTGCGCAATAGTTGTGCGCACAGGTAAAGTGAGTCATGAGCAATCACCCTTCACAGAATGTTGTCGAGACGCCTTATTCAAAGCGGATTTCTGCTTTAGAGAGCGCGGTTTTTTCGTTACAGAGCGAGCTGGTGCATCAGAGCAACGAGCGCAAGCGGCAGTGCGAGGATCTCGAACGATGGGCGCGTGGGCTTTGTTATGCGACTTGGAAAGTAATGACGCCGCTATACAAAGTGCATCCTGAGCAGATCGAAGTGATGCTAGAGCGGTTCCCAGAACTGCTGAAACATGACAAGACCTTGCGTGGCCGGTCGCAGTACAAATTTGACCTAGAGCCCGTTCTTTTTTTGATGAGGTATATCGGTGCCGAATTGGGGCACGTCCAGAAGAATGGTAAATCTCTGTTGCCAGAGATTTCACCAGCTTTACATAGGCGGGTTTTGAAAGCCCAGAAGGCTTCGGGAAATTCGCCATCGCCAAGGAAGCGCAGTCTGAAAAAGGCAGGATGTGTTTGATGCTCATAGC
This sequence comes from Arenimonas sp., assembly GCA_043721835.1. Lineage (GTDB taxonomy): Bacteria > Pseudomonadota > Gammaproteobacteria > Xanthomonadales > Xanthomonadaceae > Arenimonas. Next base: position 20,760 of record JAYSQD010000151.1, read on the forward strand.
CCTACTTCCCCAAGCCAGCGCTGAGCTTCATCAGGTCTTCCATCCCGTTTGGGTTGCTGCTACGGCGGCGGCGTATTGGGTTGCCCTTTTCGTCAAACCATTGAGGCCAGATTTCATGCCTCGTGCGTTCAATCACTCGCGCAATGCGGCGTTCGACCTTTGCGGAACGGCCAAGGCCATGCACCACCTGATAAACGCTGCGCTTATCAAGGCCAAGGTCGGCTGCAATAGTTGCTTGGGAATAACCGGCAAGTTCAAGGCTGGCTTTGATTACGGCGGGTTGCATTTAATGTCCTTGTGTCAGCGGCGGCACTGGACTAATCCAGTGGATAAGTCCACTGGATTAGTCCAGTGGATAAGTCCAGCTTATTGCAATAAATTGCAACTGTCAAATGAATATTGAAAATAATTGCAATTCACGCTTTAAGGCTGAGCGGGTGCGGCTGGAGCTAACCCATATGCAGGTAGCAGGCCTCTCTGGAGTATCGAAACGCAGTGTTTCTGACTGGGAAGCTTCTACGAGCCCTACAGCAGAAAAGCTCGGTGTATTGGCTAAGTTTGGGTTTGATGTGCAGTTCATTTGCACGGGCGTCCGATCTGCTGGCGCTGCCGCGTTTAGCGATTCAGAGCAGCCAGTACTAACGTCATTTGAGTGGAAGCTTTTGAAAAAAGTCAGGGCGCTTGGCGAGCCTCATCAAAAGCAGGTGCTAGCAATGTTAGAGGTGATAAGTGCAGGGGTTTCTTTGGGCGGCAATACCACCGTGATAACTGGCGACAACAAGCGCGTCGCGGGTCGTGATTACAACGACAATCGCAGCGTCAAATTAAAACCGAAAAAATAAAATTAATTAGGGGAATGCGATGTCGATGGTCAAATGCGGTGAATGTAAAGCGGAAATTTCCAGCGGTGCAAAAAAGTGTCCGCAATGCGGCAAGCAACGCACCAGCGGTTGTTTAAAAGTATTTGCCATTTTTTTGGCAATCACTTTTGCTTGCGGCATTTTGATTACCTGCGTCAGCAATAGCGGTAAAGAAAAAGCAGCTTTTGAAGATCGAAAATTGCAAGTCATTCAAGAAGAAGCGAACAAAAAGCGCTTAGCGGAAATGACTCCAGAGCAGCGTATTGATGAAGATAAGAAAATAGCTGCACAGCAGGCTTTGGCAGAAAAAGCAAAGCTGCGCGAGGCTGGCTTTAAGTGGAACTACAAAAACATTCCCGATGAAATGGGTAGTGGCTCTACCAAGACGGCGGTGCTCAAATCACTCAACACCCTGAATCTTGACTTTCCTTACCAAGGCGAACAGCGCGCCACGCTGATCATTCGCAAACACCCTAACAAAGGGGCTGATGTTATGGTTCAAGTTGAGCGCGGCCAACTGCATTGTGCTTATCAAAATTGTTTTGTAAATCTTCGTTTTGATGAAGGAAAGCAAAAGCGCGTTGGCGCAAACGAGCCGTCGGATCGAAGTTCGGAGACGTATTTTCTTGACAATGCACCAGGTTTAATCGGCCAAATTAAAAAAGCCAAGAAAGTGAGAGTTGAGCTGGAAATGTTTCAGCAAGGCTCGCACGTTATGGAATTCGATGTGAGTGATTTGGATTGGTAAATAAAAACACAATATCACTTAGTGAGACCGGCCACGTTTATCGTGGCCTTTTCGTTTCATCACCGCCACAGGGGGCGTTATGGCTTTAAAAAGTAAGGGCAACAAAAACCGCAGCGCTGATCGCGACTACTACGAAAATTCACACGTTGAACACAATGAAGTACATGTTCACCACGACTTGCAGAAAAAGTGGACTCCACACTTAATTTCATGCCCGCATTGCTTTGCTCGTGTTTCATTTCAGGCGGCTACTTGCCCAGCGTGCCACGCGCCGTTTGAAAAACAACGCCAAGCAAAAGCGGCCAAGCTTGAGGAAATAGCTCGCTTGCAAAGGACCATTTTGGCGCTGCTGAGTATTGCTGTGGCCATTGCCTTGTCGATGGTTTTTTTAAAGCCCGACGAGCTGATTGCAGGTTTGATTGGCATGGTTTCGAGCGTGGCCTTGGTGGTTTGTTTGGCTGGTGCCGTGGTGGCGTGGGTGCGTTTAAAACTGCTTTGACGCACTTGTAGCATCGGCGTCCGTTTGCTGGTAATGTGCGGTCGCCTGTACCGCACAATGCAGTACGCAGGCAGGCATTTTGCATTACGCAAGCCCACTTGCTTTGACAAAACCAAAGTGACGCGCGTCAATCGTTAGCGTCGCGCGTGCCGCCGAAACTGGCGGCTATGAACAAAACCACTCCCAAGTTGCCGCCGTCTTTACTGGCCCGCATTTTTGCCGCCATTAAAGCTCCGTTTATTGCCGCCTTGCAAACGCAATTTGTCACGGCGTTGATTGCGCTGATTGACCCGTTCTTTACGAACTGTGTGAATCTGTCCAAAGCGCTCATTGCCAAAATACCGAGCTTGGCGCGTAGCTTGCCATTGCTGTTATTGGCGGGCGCTTTGTTTTACCTGGTCATGCAGCTCAACCCGGCCAAGCTGGGGCCAACGCTGTCGCTGTATTCGCGCATTGCCGGTGCTGCATTTTTAGGTTACTGGGCAGACCGTTTTCTGTTCCCGTATGCCCGGCCACATGAAGAAGCGATAGGCATTGCGCGTGGCGCGGCCATGAAGCGCCGAGCATTAATCGTAAGCGCGTGCATTATTGCCGCAGGCTTTGCCCCGTGATGAGCCGCCATCGACGCACGCTATTGTCTTGGCTGGTGGCCGGTTTTTTGACCACGTTTGTGGAGGCCATTGTATTGGCTTTGTTTACCACTCCGGCGCATGCGCAAACCGTAAAAGCGGCCAATGTTTCAACGCCGTTGCGGCTGAGCATTCAACGCGCCGCCGACACCTATTTCTGGGATGAAAATGCCACGGCCAGACTGGCCGCTCAAATTCACCAAGAAAGTAGTTGGAACCCGCGAGCAGCATCGGCGTATGCCCAAGGCCTGACGCAATTCACGCCTGCTACAGCGAAGTGGTTACCCAGCATTTGCCCAGAAGTTGGACCGCCTGATGTGTGGGACGAGCGCTGGAGCATTAATGCAATGGCGTGCTACGACAGCTGGCTTGCGAAACGCGTTAAAAATGTTTCCAAAAATCATTCGCCTGTGAGCAGCTGCTCGCGTTGGACCTTTGCTCTACGCGGCTACAACGGCGGCGAGCGCATGCTCGAGCGCGAGCGACAGAAAACTTTGGCCACCAACGCCAACCCGAACGACTGGAAAGTGGTGGAGTTGTTCCGGGTGCGGGCAACCTGGGCGCACAAAGAAAATATTAATTATCCGCGCCGTATTTTGTGGCGCATTGAGCAAGCCTATATCGATGCCGGTTGGCCCGGCGAGCGAGTGTGCGCATGAGCCTCTTGGATAAAGCAACAGCAGGTCTGGGTGTCGCGCGCTGGCAACGTGCGCTGGTAATGGTTTGCGTGGTGGCGGTCCTTACCGGCGTGACGGGTTTCCTCGTCGGACAACGCTGGCAGCGCGGCACTCAGGCACTGGCTGACAACAAACACTTGCGCGACGACATTGCCGCGCAAGCCAAACACATGAAAGACCTACACGACAACGCCGAAGCGTTGCGCGCCAATGGCGTGAGTGTGGTGCAGGACTTTCAAAGCGCTGCAAGGCGCATGAACGCTATTGCGCAGGAGTTCGAGAATGACCAGGTCAAACAGGGTGAGTTCTATCAGCGGCAACAACGGCAATGGATTGCACTGGGTCTTGATGATCCTGATTTGCGCAAGCTTCGCCTTGGTGAGCGGGTGTACAAGCACTGGAAGCAAAGCAATGCCGGAGCTGGTGCAGCAAGCGCCGCCACCGGCCCCGCCGGAAGTACCAGCGAGCCTAATGCAAGCGTGCCCGGAGTTGCCGCAGCCGACCGACGATTACGCCTTGACCTTGATTGGCAACCACGACCAGGTGGCCAACCAATACCACGATTGCAAGAACGGCAAGAGCCGTTTGATATTGGCAGTGCAGGAATACCAATCCACGGCTCAGACTTGGTACTGCGACGCCCTGCGACAACTCAATATCCCAAGCGAAACGTGTACTGATGGCAACGCTAAAAAAACCGCTCGATCAGGAGCTGCGCCGGTTGATCGCGGACTGGGACCGACAGGCACGCAAAGCACTCCAGCAATCCCACGAGCCAAGCCTCCGTGACCCGCTGCGTGACGCTTTAAAAATGCAGGCGCAGGTGTATGGCGCCTGCATCAACGATGTGAACGATTTATTGGCTGGAAGAGAGAACCCTTGTGACCGACGCGGCTGATGATGCACAGGGTTTGATTGATACGCGCCGAGCGGAGGCATTGAGAAATCATTACGCCTTGCGGCGTGAGCAGCGATTACGTGATTTGCCATTGATAAAACTCTCGCCAAAGGGCGAGCGAATTTGTGCAGGGTGCAGTGAACCGATTGACCCGCGCCGCATGGCCGCTATGCCCGATGCCGTGCGATGTACTGAATGTGAAATAAGCCAAGGAAGACGCTGATGAAGTTCGGATATTTTCTGTTGTTCTGGTGGTGCTTGCTAATTGCCGCGTGTGGCATGAATGGCGATAGCACTGCGCATGCTTGGACAATGCAAGAAAGCTATTGGTTTGCTGGCATGGTGTTTGGTGTGGTGGCCACGACCTTGAACGTGATTTTGTTTTGGCGTGGTCGGCCCGACAAGGTGAAGCAAGCCGTGGAGTCTGCCATGAAGCCTTTGGCGGAGCGCGTAGAGTCGATTGAAGAAACCCTGGAAATACAGCGCCGCCATACCGAGGAACAGCGTGTCACGTTAACTCGCATTGAAGCCGAAACCGAATCATCGCCATCAGCGCAAGACATTAGTGCTTTGCATAAACGCATTTCCGATGTTGATAAAAAGCTGGAAGGTGTAGAGGCCAGCCAAAAGAGCATGGATAAAAATGTGGGTCGCATTACCGATTGGCTGATCAGTGGGGGCGCCAATGGAAAGAAATAATTTTTCAGAATTTGAAGTCCGTTACCGTCGCCGCGACTTGCTCGCGGCGTTGCACGCTTCACGCGATTACAGCTGCAACGACAGCCTGCTGAGAACACTGCTGCGCGAACAAGGTTACCTGGTATCGGGCGATGGCTTGCGCGATGACTTGAAGTGGCTGGAAGAGCAAAAGCTGATTCGCCTGCGCAGCATAGGCGAGCTTTGTATTGCCACGCTGGTCGAGCGCGGACGTGACGTAGCAGAAGGTGCCGAAGTAATTGACGGCGTTGAGCGCCCCTCACCGGAGCGCGACTGATGCTAAAAAATATGGCTCAATGGTTTTTTATTTTGCTGGCGATCACTACGATGATTCCGGCCGTGCTGCTGATTATTTTGCTGGCAGCCGTCGTGATAGTTTCCGCCGTTTTTTGGCGCGTATCGCACCAGATAAGCCAAAGCAGAAAAGGTGCATTGCGCCGGGTGGCGTTATGAAAGCCAATCGAAATTATTTAACCGAGTGCATTCTGTATGCACTGCGCTCCGGTCAGTTTCATCTGGTGGCCAATGCGCGCGCGCAGGAGACATCCTGATGGGGCGCCAAAGTACGATTGATAAATTACCCGGCGAACTCCGCGAGTTGTTCAACCGCTTGGTGCGTGATGGCCACACCATTGTGCAGATCACCGAAAAGCTCAATGAGCTTGATGCCGATGTTACGCAGTCGGCGATTGGGCGAAGTGTGAAAGTCGCCCGCGAGCAAATGAAGGTTTACAAAGACGCCCAAGAAGTGGCGGGCGTTTGGGTGCAAGACCTGCATGAAAACCCCAAGGGGGATGTAGGCATGCTATTGGCCGAAATGCTCAAGAGTCTGGCTTACCAGTCGCTGTCGCAAATGGCCGAGAGCAATCAAGCCGCCCATGCCGCCGGTGAAATACCCAAGCCCACTAAACCGATGGACTTGATGTTGCTGGCCAAGACCGTGAAGGACTTGGAGGCCACCAGCAAACAAAGCATTGAGCGCCGGGAAAAAATTAAGCAGCTGGTATTGGCGGATGCCGTGAAGAAAACCCGCGAAGTGGGTACGCGATTAGGTGTGTCACCTGAAACGCTAAAAGAGATTGAACATCAGCTTGGGCTTTTGTAAGTCATGGGCGAACCTGCTGCCACCTCCAGTAAGTATTTTTTGCCCTACCAGGTAAAATGGCTCAACGATCAGTCGCGGTTAAAGATTGTCGAAAAATCCAGACGCGTAGGTTTGACCTACGTGCAAAGCTATGAAGATGTACGTGATGCAGCGCGCCGCGAAAAACCGATTGACGTGTGGTTTTCATCCGCTGATGAAAGTGCCGCCAAAGAATATATTCGCTATTGCGCGATGTGGGCAAAAATTTTAAACGTAGCAGCCAAGGACTTGGGCGAAACAGTCATCAGTAAAAACGATGACATCAAAGCACTGACCATTGAACTGGCGACGGGTAAACGAATCAACGCACTGAGCTCTAATCCCAAGGGATTTCGATCAAAGGGTGGTAAATTAGTACTTGATGAATTTGCGTTCCACGGCGATCAAGATGAAATGTGGAAAGCTGCCCGCCCGATTATTACCTGGGGGTTTCCGGCGCGCATTCTGAGCACCTACAACGGCACTGGCAATCGTTACTACCGAATGTGTACCGAAGCCAAGAAACTTCGTGATAACGGATCACCGCCGCTGTGGTCATTGCATTCGGTCGATATCGTCACGGCAGTGAACCAAGGCTTGGCCGATAAGTTACTACAGCGACCACTCACGCTAGAAGAGCGCCAACAGTGGCTGGATGATGAGCGTGCAGGTTGCGGCGATGAAGACACATGGCAGCAGGAATACATGTGCAACCCAGTGGACAGCGCTTTGGCATGGCTGACGTGGGAATTAATAATTGCGTGTGAGTCTGCCGATGCGGGTAAGCCCGATTTGTATTCAGGCAATGCCTGCTATTTGGGCTGGGACGTGGCGCGCTTCAAAGACAAGTCGGTGATGTGGGTGGTAGAAAAAATCGGCGATGTGGACGTGACGCGTGAAGTGGTGACCATGCGCAAGACGACGTTTGCCGAACAGCACGCCGCCTTTGATCGACTGATGAACACTTACCAATGTCGTCGTGCGTGCATTGATCAAACTGGCCTTGGCATTCCAGTGGTGGAAGATGCACAGCGACGCTGGGGTGCATTCAAAGTTGAGGGCGTGACCTTCACCAGTGAAGTCAAGCAGCATTTAGCCACCTATGGCAAACAAAAATTTGAAGACCGCAAAGTGCGCTTGCCAGTAGATCGCGAAATTCGCGACTCGCACCATGCGGTTCGCAAGATGACCACCATTGCCGGCAACTCAAGATTTGACGCTGACCGAAACGAAGCGGGCCATGCCGATGAATTCTGGGCGCACATGCTGGCACTGCACGCGGGCGAGAATTCTTCGCCGCCATCGTATGGCGAGTCGGTGGAATCCTCACCTGGTACTTACCGCAGCGAACGTGGCAATGGTAGGCCGTCGATGGGTATTTTTAACCGCGACCGGGTCGAGGCCCGCAATCGCGCTGTAAGCGATGCAAGTGACCAAACTGGGGGCGATGCCCCTGATCAGCAATAAAACCTTTTTATAAAAAGTCTGAGGGCCGACATGGGCATCATCCAACAATCAATCGACCGCCTGCTGGGCGTGGCACCCCCAATGTCAACCGATGCGCCCAAAACCACGGCCTATCGCGAAGCCGCTGGCGTAAACGTGGACCGGGACGATGCTGACTGGCGCAAGCTGTCGGGTCGAAGTGAAAAAGACTTGAACCCGATCACTCACCAACGCGCGATCAAGCAAGCAAAATTCTTGTGGGAGTCCAACGTACTGGCCAACCGTTTGACCGAGTTGCCCTTGGCGTATTTGTTGTCGAAGGGCTTGACCTTGAAAGTCACGGGCGACGACGACAGCCAAACCGTGCTCGACCGGCATTGGAAAGACAGCATCAATGCGTGGCCGATCAAACTGGTGAAGCGCGTGCGTGAGCTGTCGCTGTTTGGCGAACAGTGCTGGCCGGTGTTTGTGGGCAGCAATGGGTTTGTGCGCGTGGGCTATCTGGACCCCGCGTTAATTGAAACGGTGGTGATGGACCCAGAAAATGCCGAGCACCCGATTGGTGTAGTGACACGCAAAGACAATCGCGGCAAAGCACGTCGCTTCAAAGTCATCATCAATGCCGGTGAGGATGTGTTCGCACCCGGCACACAAGCCATTCGCGAAACCTTTACTGACGGGCAATGTTTTTTGTTCCGGGTAAATGATTTGTGTAACGGGTCGCGTGGTCGCCCTGACTCACTGGCGAGCATGGACTGGTTGGATGCCTATGAGCACTTTTTGTTTGGTGAGCTTGACCGTGCCGATTTTATGCGCGCGTTTTTTTGGGACGTTAAATTAACCGGATCGGACGCTGCTGCCGTCGAAGAGCGTGCCCGTAAAATTACTGCGCCAAGTTCAGGCAGTGTCCGAGTACACAACGAGAACGAAGAGTGGACTGCCGTGTCGCCATCGCTGCAAGCGAGTGACAGCGAGCAAGCTAGCAAGTTATTCCGTAATCATATTCTGGGCGGCAACACCATGCCCGAGCATTGGTATGGCGGTGCCGGAGACGTGAACCGTGCGACCGGCAGCAGCATGGTGGAGCCGACGGAAAAAATGTACGAAATGCGCCAGGTGTATTTAGGCTACATGTTGTGCGAAGTGGGACGGTTTGTATTGCGGGCGCATTGGAAGTTGTTGGAAGACAACGAGGTTCCCGAAGACAAACAAAAAATTCTCGACACGCTCGAAGTGGAATGGCCAGAAATGACCACCAAAGACACCACGCGCTACGCCGCTGCGTTTAGCCAGCTGATGTCCGCCGGTGTGCAGGCGATTCAAGAAGGTATTCTCACGCGCGAAACGGTGGTGCGTATTTTGGCCACCATTGCTCGCCAGTTAGGCTTGGAGATTGATGTTGATGATGAATTGAAAAAGGCCGCCGCTGAGTTGGCCGCTGCCGGTGGCAAGGATGTGTTGGGCACGCCACTGCAAGATGTGCAGACGGGCGCGACTGGTATCGAGCCCAATGCTAATCCCGATGATGTAACGGTCTAAGATCGTGACGCCCTATGAGCGTGAGCTGCGGCTGCAAGCGCAGCGCATGGCAAAAATTCAAGCCAAGGCCATTCGCGACATATTGGTCGAGCTTACTCGCGCTCGCGAACACGTGACGGCGGCACTAAAAACCGCCAAGGCAGGATCGTTGTCGCAACTGACAAAACAGAAACACGAAATTGAAGCGGCCATTGTGCGCTTTGAGGCGCGAGCGGCGGCCATCGGTAATGGCGCCCTGGGCGATGCGTGGAAGGCCGGTATCGATTTATTGCAAAGCCCGGTGAGCAAACTGGGGTTTGAGTTAGGGCCGATATTAAAAATCAATGATCGCGCGTTACTGAGCATGCAAAAATTCATGACCGAGCGCATCAAGGACATTTCGATCACGGCGATTGCAAAAATTAATACGCAACTTGCCCAGGTATTAATTGGCACCAAACCGCTGCCTACGGCCATTACTGAAATACAAAATATTCTGGGTGGCGTAACGCGTCGCCGTGCCATGAGCCTTGCCTACACCGAAGTGGGTCGGGCTTATTCAGCAGCGAACTATTCGTCGATGCTGGCGGCCAAAGCCATCGGCGTTCGATTGGGCAAAGGCTGGCTGCAATCGGGCAAGCTGCATCCGCGTATGTCGCATGTGGCCGCTGACGGACAAGTACAGCGTGTAGAAGACCCGTTTGTGATTGTGGATCCACGCACCGGCGTGGAAGCCGAACTGCGCTACCCGCGCGACGAGCTCGCGCCAATGGGCGAAGTAATTAACTGCGGTTGCCTGATGGTGCCGCTAGTGGACGGTGCTCGTTTCAACGGCGGCTACGTGGTGATTGATAATGCGGGCAATGTAACGATAGAAAAAACACGACCCGCGCAAGAAGACCTGCAAGCGTTGGTGAATCGAGTCAATGATCGCACGGCGCGTTTCTTGAATTTACCGGATGTAAAAATTGTCGATTCCAGCAACGCCATTGGCTTGCTTGAACAAATGCAAAACAGGTCTGGCGGTGACACGCCATAAGCGGTATTGTCTGCGTCGCCGAGAATAAAAAATACTTAAAACGGCGGACATTAATTAATTGACGCACGTCAACTGAGCTAATTCGCGCGAACCCCGAGGATGGTCGAAAGACTTATTCCACCGAACTCGGAGTGTCACGATGTCTCAGCAAGACCCGAAAGAAGCCGCTGCCGCCGAAGCGGCAAAAAAAGCCGCTGAAGCTACAAAAAAAGCCGCTCATAAAACCTACATCACTGAGCTGCAAGCCAGTAACGGCATTACCAAAGAGCTACAGGCTGCCATCGGCAAGCTCGGTGATGTTAAGGGCGCGATCATTGCCCACAAGGAATATTCTGACCGCCATGTCGTCATTTCACATGACAACGTGGGTCCGAACAAATTTGAATTTGCCAAAGCATGAAGCGCATTCCTGCGGCGGGTGTCATCGGTGAAGTGGCGTTGCGTGAAGCAGCGGCCACCGAACTGCGTCAGGTCATTGACCTGGTGCGCGGCGCGGTCATGGAAAGAGACCCTAACGGCAGTTATTACGAAATGGCGATGTATGCCGACCGTGCGGTGTATTCGCGCAGGGGTCGTATGTTTGCCATACCGTATTCGCTAAGCGCAGAAAACATTGTCGAGCTCGGTGCCGAGTACGAAGTGGTGATCGATCACCGTCCAGTGAAAGATGCACTGCGCGAAGCGCTCAATAGTGATTGGTTTGTCGAAGCCGAAGCGGCGGAAGAAGGTAAGCCTTCGCGCTACCACGTCTGCGTGATTCAATCAGGCCTCTCGAAAAACGGCGTGAACTATCCGGTAGCGGTACTGCGTGAAGCGGTATCGTTGTTTAACAACGTGCGCGTGTTTGTCAAAGACGACGACGTACATGTGAAAGGCGGCGGAAAAGATTTCCGTCAACTCGTCGGTCGCTTGGTGGAAGCCAAGTTCACCGAGAGCAAAGGCATCGGCAAAATTATTGCCGTGCTTGAAGTGCTCGACACCGCCGATGTCGCGCCTAAATTACGTGAAGCCGTGCAACGCGGCATGACCGATCTATTCGGTTTGTCCATTGATGCTGATGGCACTTCTAAATCTACCGGAAACAAATTACGCGAGGCAGTGAAGCTGCTGCGTGTGTCCAGTGTTGATCTCATTATCGAGCCCGGCGCTGGCGGGCAAGTCATTCGTTTTGCAGAAAGTCACCATCAGGAGCCAGACATGTTGCGCCAAAAAATGCTTGATAAAATTCGTTCCCGCGATGCCAATCGCGCGACGCAGTTGGAGTCTGCCTCCGACGAAGAAGTGATGACCGCCTACCGTGAAGCGGTAGATGCGGAAGCCCTTGCCAAAGACAAAGGCACCGAAGACATTGCCACGCAAGTCGCCAATGCAACGGCCACTGCCATGCGCATGGTCGAAGCTCGCGCGGATGCACGTGCAAAGATCAGCAATAGCAAATTGCCACAGGCCGCGAAAGATCGCCTGGTGCAACGCTTCACCGAAGCGGCGGATGTCAAAGCCGCCGATGTAGATTCGGCCATTACCGCGGAAACCGATTACGTCAACAGCTTCCGAGAAGCTGCGCCGATCACCGGTTTGGGCGTCACGCTCAAAGATAATGAAACCATGCAAGATCGCATTCAAGCAGACCTCGACGGTTTCTTTGAAGGCAATGGCAAAGGTTTCAAGTCGTTCCGCGAAGCCTATGTAACCGTTACCGGCGATACCCACGTCACTGGTCGATTGGAATCTTGTGATATCACTCGCTTGGCCGAAGCCTCTGGCAGTTTCCGCGAAGCCGTGTCGGCAGCGACATGGGGCAATGTGTTGGGTAACTCCATCGCCCGTCAAATGTTGCGAGCCTATAACGATAATCCGTTGTATGGCGATTGGCGTTGGCTGGTCGATATCGTCAACATTCGCGACTTCCGTTCTAACGAGCGTACCCGCACGGGTGGCTACGGCAATATGCCAGCAGTGGCAGAAAACGGTGGCTACGCTGCACTGACGACGCCGACGGATGAAAAAGCAGCCTATGCGGTTACCAAGCGCGGTGGTATTGAAACCATTTCGCTCGAAGCCATCGCCAACGACGATGCCAATGCCATTCGCCGTATTCCTCAGCAAATGGGTATGGCTGCCGCTCGTACGCTGTATGAATTCGTTTTTGATTTCATGCGAACCAATGCCTTGGTGTATGACGGTGTGGCGCTTGCTGCTGCCGGTCACAACAACCTGGGCGTGGCGGCATTGGGTGCAGCGAGCTTTGCTGCTTCACGCTTGCGTATGCAAAAGCAAACCGACTTTGGTTCGACCAAGCGCTTGGGCTTGGTGTTGCGCCATGTGGTGGTGCCTGCGGAATTGGAAGAGCTGGGTTTTGACATGTTTGTGCGTGGCACCAACAACGATGAAACCTTTGTGCAATCGCGCAAGCCCACTGTGCATGTATCGCCTTACTGGACCGATACCAACGACTTTTGGTGCACAGCAGACAAGAGCCAGGTGCCGCTCATTGAGTTGGGTTTCTTTGGCGGCAATGAAGAGCCTGAAGTGTTTATTCAAGACAATCCGACGCAGGGTTCCTTGTTTAGCAACGATCAGCTCAAGTACAAGTTGCGCCATATTTACGGCGGTAGTGTGCTCGACTACCGTGGTTTTGACGGCAACATCGTGCCTTAACGCATGAGCTTGTCTGATTACCAATGGCGTGTGAATGACCTGGTCCGCGATAAGGACCAGGTCATTTCTACTGCGCAGCGCGACCAAGCTGTTGCCGAGGCAGTGCTGCGTTACTCGCTAGATTTTCCGCGCATCGTTACGGTAGATTTAGTGGCAGTGGGCGGCGTGTATATGAGCTTGCCTGCGGGCTGGCAGACCGGTTATTCAAAAGCAATTGCTTTTGAGTACCCCGTCAATATGAACCCGATATCTGAAATACCGTTGAACGAAGTCACCTCGCGTTATTTTCCGAGCGAAGAGAAATTCGAGTTTCAACAATCTTTTACGGCAGGCGAAACCATTCGCTTGCGTTATACGCAACGCCATGCGGTGGATGCCTCGCTCGACACGATTCGTGAAGAGCATCGCTATCCCGTGTGTTGCTGGGCGGCAGCGATTTTGTGTGGCGAGTTGGCCAATTGGTATGCCACGGAAGGCGCTTCGACTTTAGGCGCAGATACCGCCGACCATGTGGGCAAGACCGAGCGCCTGCGCGCTCGGATGCGTGATCTGTTTGCCAGCTACAACCGCGATTTAGGCGTGAGTGAAAAACGCCCGAACATTGCCGGCACGGTGGTGGAGTTGCCGCGTAAAGACACCGAAGGTCGCCCGACCTTGTTTCGTAACCGTCGAGGCGCTTGATGGACCTGCGCGTTGATACCTCGCAATTGAAAGGCGTGGAGTCACTTTGGAAACAATTTCCCGAAGTGATGAACGCGTCTTTGTTGCCAGTGGTAACAGAAATTGATTTATTGCTACAAGGTGAATTGCAACAGCAATTGCCGCGTGGTGCCGGAGGTATTTCCGGCGGCGCGGGATTGGTCGGTTCGCTATTCACCAATGAAGAAGTGCTCAGCAATAACGTGATTGGCATGGTGGCATCGCCGTTGGCGTATGCCGAATATGTCGAGCTCGGCACCAAGCCGCACTTCCCGCCCATCGAGCCGTTGCAAGATTGGGTGACAGCGAAGCTAGGCATTACCGATGAAAGCGAAGCGCGCAGCATCGCGTTTTTAATTGCTCGCAAAATTTCGCGTGTTGGTACCAAAGCCGATGGCACATGGGGCCGCGTAAGCGAAGAGCAGCAGCCCGACATTGTTCGCCGCTTGGCGCAAGGCGTTGACCGCGCACTCGATGCATTAGGAGCGCCGCAATGAGCCTGAGCGCCGTGCGCGCGGCTATCGCTGCAAGATTGAGTGCTGTGGCTGATATCGGCGTGGTGCACTCGTATGAGCGTTACAGCCATGACTTGGCCACTCTCATAAAATTGTATTACTCGCTCCCTCATCGCCAGTTGCGCGGTTGGTTTATTCGTCGCAAGGCCACGCGTGAGAACGGCATTTTGCCGCCACGCTATTTGGAAGTGGCTAATTGGGAAATTCGCGGTTTTATGGCGCTCGATGATGCCAATGCCACCGAAAAGAAAATGGACGATTTGATTGAAGCAATACGCGATGCGTTTCGTGCTGACCGTACGCTCGGCGGCACTGTCACCAAAATAGGTGAGCTACCCGCCACGGCGTCACGCGGCATGCAGCTAGAAGATTTTGGACCCGTAATGTTCGGCGGCGTGCTGTGTCATGGCGTGCGCCTGAGTTTAGTGACTACCAGGGAGTTGAACCAATGAGCACTGTTTACAAAGACAAAAACGGCAAGGTCATCAAGACCGAACCTGACACACAGTACCACGTTGATGGGCCGGGGCCGCGCGATGCGAATGGCAACCTGGTGATCAACGGCGATGCCGTGATTCCCGAAGAAAAAAAGCCAACCGTTGATGCTGACAAAGCAGGTGCGAAATGAGTTTATTAAATGAAAATGTAGTGACCTTGGCTAAGGTCGAAGGCACCTATGGTACCGATTCGGTGCCGACCGGTACCGATGCAATTTTGACCAGCAAGGTCAAGCTGACGCCATTTGAATCGTCCACTACGCCGCGCGATATTGATAAGTCGGGCTCGGGCTCTGACCTTGAACTCACCACCGATTTTTGGGCGATGATTGAATTCAAAGTCGAACTGGTGGGCTCTGGCGTGTTGGGCACGGCACCGGCCTTTGGTCCGCTGCTCAAAGCCTGCCGCTGCCAAGAAACCATTGTGGCGACCACCTCGGTGGCTTATCGTCCGTTGCGTTCGGCGACTACCTCACTGTCGATTTATTTTAACCTTGATGGTCAACGCCATATTCTCACCGGCGCACGCGGTAGTTTCAAACTGGAAGTCAGCTCGCAAGGCATTCCGTATATCGCCTTTACGTTCTGGGGCTTGTACAACACGCCAACCTCTGCAGCGCTGCCGACGGGTTTGACAGGTTGGGATGCTTTCAAAATACCAACGCCAGTCAATTACGAAAACACGCCGGTGCCGACCTTGCACGGTTATTCCAACGTGCTCAAGACCTTCAACTTTGATGCTGGCAATCAAGTAAAGCCCAACAACAATCCGGGCGAAAAAGAAATCTTGATCACCGCCCATGCCGCCAAGGGCAGCATTGTGATGATGGCTCCTGCCATAAGCGTGAAAGATTTTTTCAGCATCGCCAAAAACAACACGCTCGGTACCATGAAAGTCACGCACGGCATCACTACGACAACAAAATGGATATTCGATTGTGTCGCCACCACAGTGCAGGTTGTGAAGCCGCGCTATGGCGATGACGAAGGTCGCGTGACTATTGAAGCGGATCTGAACTTTGTGCCGACCACTGCACAAAACGACGAATGGGAACTGCGCTTCGCTGCTGCTTAATTTTGTTTCACCACCCTGACAGCGGGGCCGCTGGCCCCGTTGTTGCCACCCGGAGTTTGTATGTCAAAAATTAAACCGATCAATGCCACTGTTGGCGCGTTCGTTATCAATAACGAAGCTACTTATCCTTGGGTTGTTTACGTGTATGTACCCAACGAAAAAGGCGGTAGCAAGCTCAAGGTAAAGTTCAAAGCGACCTTCAAGCATTTGTCCAGCGACCGCCGTGTCGAAATTCTGGAAGAGTTCCGCCAGCAGTTGGAATCGCGCAAAGATCAGAACAGTCCGCAAGACGATGATCAAGTCGATAACGCCAAAAGCGCCGTCAACTTTGAAGCGCTCATGCTCAAGGAAGTGGTGGTCGGGTTTTCCGGCATTAAAACACCAAGTGGCGAGGATTTTGTTTTCAGCGAAGAAAATCTGGACACTTTGCTCAACAACGCTTGGGCGCGTGACGCCATGACGCATGCCTTTTTGAACAGCCTGAAAGGACGCAGCGACGAGGGAAACTGATTGCCATCGGTCGCGCTTGGGCGGAGCAGCGAGCTGCGCCCAGCTTCAGCGGCATCGCGCAGTCGATGGCATCGATGGGGGCTCCGCAAGCCGACATTGATCGTTGTGAAAAACAGTGGAAGGCAGAGTTACCGGAATTTGAATACACGGAAGTGATGCCAGAAAACATCCTGGCATTTGAAGCCTTCCGCAGTTTGCAAGACCAATGGCAGTACCCCAGTTCAATGGGAGGCCGCCTGTGTTTGCCGCACACCGATGTGTTGGCTTGCATTCAAGGCCTTGGTTTGGCCAGCCCGCATGACACGTTCCGCCGAGTGCTACGTATCGCCGCTGCTGCAAGGCCTGTGTTGATGAAAAAATACGAAGGAAATACCGCGTGAGCGAAAGCCGCATAGCCATAGTCATTGATGCCAACGGACAAGCCGCCATTGCCGAATTTGACGCAGTGAGTGGTGCCATGAAACGCACGATGGGCAATGCCGATTTGCTGAATGTCAAAGGCAAGTCGCTGGGCGATGGCCCCGATGCGGCTGGGAAAAAGTGGCAAGATTTCGGCAAACTTGCAGGCACGGCTATTGCTTCATTAATAGGCGGCCTGACGGCGATGGTAGCTGTCGAAATCAATGCAGCTGATGAGGCCGGACGACTTGCAAAAAAGCTCGGAGTGTCGAGCGAATTCATCACAGAAATGGGTTATGCCGCAAAATTATCTGATTCCGATATAAAAACACTAGGCAGTGGCTTATTAAATCTGAGCAAAATCACAACCGCTGCTGCGGGAGGCGTAAAAAAGCAACAGGCATGGTTCGACGCCATTGGCCTTTCTGCATTGGACGCAAAGGGTAAAGTAAAGTCACTCGAGCAACTGCTGCCGCAGATTGCTGACAAGTTTGCTGGTTTGAAAGATGGTCCGCAAAAAGCTGCGCTCGCCATGAAGCTATTCGGTAGTGCCGGAAAAGAATTGATTCCGCTTCTCAATGAAGGTGCGTCAGGTATTCAGAAATTACGCGAAGAGGCCGTTCGCCTTGGCTTGTCGATGAGTGATGACGCAACAGCAGGTGCCGCGCAACTCAAAGATCAAATGGATCAGTTAACCGCCATAACGCAAGGCTACTTTACAAAAATTGCTGTCGATTTATTACCTGTGCTGCTGGTGTTGGCCAAAATTTTTGTAGATCAAGCTGATGCTGCAAGCGGAGCGTCGCAAGAAACCGGAATTCTTACCAAGGCAGTGCAACTGTTGAGTTCTGCCGCTGTAATTGCCGCAGGCTTATGGGAGGCGTTGGTCAATATTATTGCTGCAACCGTGGATACCATTGCCATTGCGGTAAAAAATGCAGTCAACCAAATATCTAGTGTGATTTCTACTGTGAAATCACAAGTCAAGTTAATCAAAGAAGGCGAGTTTTCTAAGGCTTTTGCTTTAAATGCTGACTTATTTGCAAAGGTTAAACAGCAGGCAGAGGATGCACGCGCCAAAATCACAGCCTCATTTGAAAGCGCTGGAACGGGCATTGATGATGCGATGCTGAAAGCTTCTGACCGCGTTGCCGATATCATGAACCCACCGGGTTTAGAAGGCTCAGGGACAGCAGGCAAAGGTCTTGATGAGCTGAATCTAAAACTGGGCCACACTAAAAAAGCCTCCGATGATGCAGCCAAAGCCGCAGAGCATTTAGCCGATGCTCAAGCCAAATGGGCCGACCGTGTAAAAGGCATTGAGGCACAACTCGGCGGCTCATTAGCCGAAGCGGAATACGAACATGCCAAGGCTATTGCAGAAGCCGCAGAGGCATACAAAAAGAAAGAAATCGCTCTGGCTGATTACATGAAGCTCGCCGAAAAAGGTGGGTTGCTGGATCAGCAGCTGGCCGAAAAGAAAAAGAAACTCGCTGCCGATGCCTTGCGTGATGAACGCTCTGCCTTGGCACCGAGCGAAAAAGCTTTAAAAAATGTGCGTGAAGAACTGCGCTTGCGTGGGCTTTCAGGTAATGAGCGCGAGCGTGAAATTGACCTCTTCAACGATGAAGAGACGATTCAACAACTACTATTACAGCTCGAAGAAGATCGCGCCAGCATAAGCAAGGAAAAATACGAACAGGCCAAAAAGAACATTGAGCTGCTCGATGTTGAACTGGCCAAGCGTCGCAGTCTGCTGGAGGCTGAGCGTGTTCGCAGTGGTGGCTTGTTGGGATTAATTTCTGACGCCTCGGAAGGTTCGTTAAAAGAAGGCGGCAAAAATTTCTTTTCCGGCTTTTGGGATGGCCTTAAAAAAGTATTCAAGCCCACGGGCGAAAATGGCAAATACACCAGTGGCGATTACGATGGCATCAAGAACTTTGTGGGCTCTGCCATCGGCGTGTTGTCCGATTTGCGCGATGTGTATCGAGGCAGTGATGGCAATGGCACGGGCGAAGTGCTGCGTTCCGTAGTGAAAGCGCTTCAAGCTGTTCCCGGCCCTGTGGGCTGGATTGCCATGATCGTCAATTTTGTCGATCAACTGGCTGGTGGCAAGTTGTTTGGAACGTCTTTCAAGCGCGAGAGTGCGGCCCGCAATTTATCGTTTGGCGAAGGCGGCTTTAGCGGCAGTACTTCGGTAACCGATGTGCGTCAGCGTAGTTTTTTTCGTGGCCGCACATGGCGCACCACCACCACCGGATTAGACGCTCAGCAAAAAAGTGAATTCGATACTTTCTTTGAACAGGTAGGATTGGCTACACGCGGTGCAGTGCGTTTATTGTCCACGACACTGCCCGATATTATTAGCGGAACCTTTAGAGAGCAGTTCGATAAAGACGGTAAATTAGTCTCGTCGATATCGACCGTGCTGGGCAAAACCTACAGCGAAAGCGCGCAAGAATTTACTCAGCGCATACAAGCCGAGAACATGATTGCCGTGCTGGCAACGGTGTTGCCTGCGGCTGAACTCAATGCGGTGGCTGACGCATGGCGCAGCGATGCGAGCAGACTGAGCGAAGGTGCCAGCTTGCTATTGCAATACTCGGCAGAAGTGCAACAAGGTCTTGCGCTATTGACCGGCCCGGGTGCGCTTGGCCGCATGGTGACCATTGTTGAAGAATTACAAGGTGCGGGTGAAACTTTGGCGCAAACCTATCAGCGTTTGACGCAGACGGCCCGTGCGTATGGCGCTGTGGTGGCACAAGCAGAAGGTGAGTTATTACTGAAAAATGCATCGAGCTTTGCCAAGTCGATCATTCAAATTCGCCAAGAAGAAATTCAGCGCACCCGAGCACTACGTGACCAAGCGCGAGCGCTGGGTAATATTTCTGCCCGCGAAGAAGATTTGGCGCGTGTCCGTGAAGCCGCTCGCATAAAAATTGTTGCATTGACCCGCCAGCATGAGCTGGAATTACTCGACACTGTGGCCAGCTTGTATGGCACGCCACTCGCACAGATTGAGGCGGAGATTGCCCGCATCACCGGCACCGCTGATGACGCCGCAGGTAAAGTGCGGAATTTCATGCAATCACTCTTGCTCTCGCAGGAACTATCGCCGTTGCCTGACCGCGAAAAGCTGGACGTGTCTCGCAGTAGTTTGCTCAGCTCCGTGGCAGCGAAAGATTCGGAAGGTTTTATTAAAGCGGCGCAATCGTTTTTAGAAATATCCCGCCGACTCAATGCCAGCGGCGCCGATTACACCGCCGACTTTGAACTGGTCAACTCTCTGTCATCGCAATTTGGCAGCACCACAGGCAGTAACGGTAATTTGGCGGATTTAATTGCTCAGCGTGATGCCATTCTTGCTCGCCAACGCCAGGCTGAGCGCTTGGGCCAAGCACAAGAGTTGGCGCAGGGTATTGCGGACTTGTCGGATGTGCGCGGTGTGAGCTTTACGGACGTGGCTTCTAGCTTGGGTGTGGATTTAGGCGCACTGGCCACTGACTTAGGTTTGAACGCGACGTCGATGAATGCTTATTTGGAATCGTTGCAAGTCGATACCGCCGATTTAGCCTTGATATTACTCGACCTGCCAGACCGATTTGCACGCGCCTTGTTTGATGTATTGGCCGCGACTAATTTGCAATTAACGCCGACCACTCCTGTGATTATTCCCAATGTGCCCGGTGCAGGCACAACACCTGGTCAAGGTGGAGGGCCTATCGGTGGAGGTTCCAATGGTGGCAACGGCGGTAATGGTGGAAATGGTGACAACGGCGGCTCGTCAATGATTCAAGCGGTGAACATGGCGTTGAAGCAACTCAGTGCCATTGTCAACAACACAGCGGTGACCGCGAACGCGACGCAAGACCTTACCAACGCAGCGATGTATGGGCCAGTGATGGGCGCACAAACGGCGGCATTGTAATGGACCGCTTATTGATTGATCTGTGCACCACAGATCGTCCGGTGCAAACCGCGCCGCCCGTGTTGGCCGCTGCTGGCTGGGTGCCTGCTAGCTATATTGTTCCGACCTTATTAGCACCAACGGGATTAGGCTTTAAGCGTGTATCCGATGGCGTGGTGGTGTATGTCGCTAATTTGATCGACATGCTCTACACCTTTGAGTCAGCACCCGATGTGTCCGGCTCTCCTGGTGCTTGGTCTGTGATTGCTTCTGGCATTGCCGCAGGGCGATGGACGGACAATCTAGTCACCGGTGCCGGTGCTTGGTACCGCGTGCGCGGTGTGGACACCAATGGCTTTGTGACCGCATACACCACGCCTGCGTTTTGGACGCCAGTACAGTTATTAAATGCCGAAAGCGTCGTGGTCAATGGTTCAGGGCAAGTCACCGGATGGGTGACTAACGATGGCAGTTCTGGCGGTATTTTTGATTTTCTTTCTTCGTCATTCAAGATCACCGCTGATACTGGTACGTATTCTGGTGTTGTGGTGTTTCGCTACGACGCGTCGATTAATCAGTGTGCTTTCAATTCGCCCGTTAGTTTTAATAATTCGTTCTGGCTTGGGCTTGGTCTTGTTCGCGCAGACCAATACGGCTATCAAGTGCGTGGCACTGGCCCGAGTGGCAGCTTTGCGAATATGGGCGCTGATGATTCTTTAGGTGTATTTTTCAAAAAATCTGAGCCAGGCGGATCCAATGCAAACACCAAAGGCTGGATCAGAATTGGTCTTGATGCGGCAAGCAGGTTAACGGCTGCGGATGTCACTGTGCCAGGTAACACGACGCTGACCAATACAGCGGACATTGTGTTGAGTACCGGTGCAGCCATCACTGGGCGTTTCAGCAGTACGAAAGATCATCTTGTCACCCAGCAAATGATGGTGGCCGATGGTACCGGCGCTACCGCCATTGCGACTGGCAAATGGGCGGGGGTGGTATACAACAGCGGCGGTTATGACGGTGGTTTATTTTTTGCCTACAACTTTGCGACCTCGGCGTATATGCCGGTCAAGCTGCAAGGGTTAACAGCGAGCTTGAGTAATTCGGCGAATGAATTATTCCGTGCAGGCTCGGTGACCAACGGCAATAAAGCCGAAGTTTATGACATTGATGCAGCTGTATTCCGTGAGGTCGGCTATCGCAATATTCCGATGCGCACGCAAGATACCTCGGCAAACTTTGCAGCCAGTGATCGCGGTAAGGGTATTAAAAAAACCGGTACCACGGCGATTACTTACACCGTACTAAACAGCACGCATGCCACCGATGACATGATCTGCGCGCTCAATGCCAACAGCACGGGCGCTCTTACTGTGGCACCGGGCTCAGGCGTGACGATGTATAAAAATGGTACGACCACTACCGGCAGTGTGACAGTGGCTCCGCGTGGAATGGTGAGCTTGTTTTTTGAATCACCTAGCGTGGTATATGCCTCCGGCCCAGGTGTCACATGACGGGCATTATGCAAGCGCTGTTTCAGCCGGTTCTCAGCTTACTTTCAGTAGCCATTAGTGATCAATTCGTTGGTAACTTCACAACCGGTGCACCCTGTCTCTCTACCTACACGCTGAATTCTAGCGGTGCAGCCACCAGTAATGCTTTTTCAATTCCAGGTGAGTGGTTAGTGTCTGGAACCAATGCCGATTTTCAATGCTATATGACACCGACCTCCGGCACATTTTTTTCTGGCCCCACCAATGTATGGACGGATTTAACCGCCTCGGTAGCTTGGGTAAAAAGACAAGGGATTGTGGGCATAGGTCAGGTGGTGGGTACATTGCAGATTCGAGAGAAAATTTCTTTAGTGGTGGTGGACACCGCGACGATTACTATTGAAGCGGAGAGAGCTTAATCATGCCCGATCGTTATGGAAAATTTGCCTCGACTCCCATCGGCGGCTCGCTAGCTGTCAGTGGCGGCGGTTATGAGTTAGCCACCAGCGCAGCCAGTGCGAATTTAAACCGCGTGGCGCGCTCTGACTTCACTGTTAACAGTGGCGAGTACGGCTGCGAGTTTGTGTTTGACGGCACGGAAGCAGGCCCACAAGCGTGCATTGGTATTTGTCGGCCGAGTGCATCGTTGACCACACAATTAGGCAATACGGTTGACGGTATTGGATGGCGTTTGGACACCGGCGAGCTGCGCGTGAATAACGCAGCGGTCACCAGTAGCTTGCCGGTAATCGGCAAAAAACAATTGGTCGGTTTGCTCCTGGTACTCACCAGTGCGAGCACGGCGAGGCTTGAGTTGTACCAAGGTCGCGATTTGATTTACACATACAACCTTGGCGCGGTAAACGACTGGCATTTTGCGGTGTCACTTGCTGCCACTGCCGCAGGTGGAATGAAGGCTTACGTGAATGCTGGCCAATGGAATTTGGCCACCACCATCAGCCGCACTGGTGGATGGATTCAGGCAGAAACCGTACTCAGCCCGGTACGTTTGAGTGACATTGATTATTTGAGTAGCGGCACCGATGTGCCTGCCTATACGCGTTGGGAAGGCAACATCGAGCAGTCGGGTTTTGATGTGATTGAAGAACTGACATTTTGGCCGTGGGCACGCAATGCAACGCGCAATAGTGCTTCAGGTCAATTAAAAGTGACCGACAGTAGCGGTGTTTTGGATACGTTTGCTAACTATAACATTAAAGGCAAGATTTGCCGCATGCGCAGTTTGGATTATGGGCAGGCATTAAGTGCCGCTATTGATCTGGGCTGGTACGTGCTGGACCGCATTGAAATTCTGGATGACGACAGCAAACAAATTACGCTGCGTGACTTGCACGCCGAGCTCGATGAGCCTTTATTGCGTACCGTGTTCTTGCCTTTTATGAGCGCACAGGAAGCGTGGGCCACCCAACCGATGTTAATTGGCGCGTGCGCTTCCGTGCCGACGTATTCGGTGAATAGCGATGGCTCACTGCGCTGGATTTGCGATGCGCCTCTGGGCGGCGTAGCGGCGGTTACCGAGGGCGGCGATAACCTGGTACTTACCACCGATTGGACGCTCGATGTAACGCGCCAACAATTGCAGCTGGTTTCGCCACCGGTTCGCAACGTAATTGCAGATGCCAGTTCTATTGGACGAGTGGATCCGGTGGTGGGCGATGATGTGTGGGCGAGCACTGCCAATCCGTTCACTGGCACCAATGGCCTTACGCCTAGTGGCATGACCGCTAACAGCAGTGGTGGCATGGGATCACCTGTTTACAACAGTGCCGCTTATACCGGTTCGACCTTGGGCGGTGTGGGTAAATTTCCGTATCAGTCGGGCGCGGTATTTGCTAACGGCCCGGTCGGTGGATCGAGTTGGATTTCTCGTTCTGCCACTACCGTGGCATCGGGTGCATCGGTGCAATATCGCATACAGGCGGTCGTGGGCACGAAGCTGTTGTTATCGTGGAGCACTGACCCAAAAGACGCCGTCGTAACAATGACGCTCTTTGGTTATTTCGAGGGCACCATTACTAACCCTTACGCCACTGCAAAACCTTTGTATTTAATTGCGATTGGTACCGGTACCGGCGGCAATGCAGCGGTAGTGACGAGCGCAATTTTTTCAGCGCTACAACAATCCGGTGCTGACTTATTGCCTGCCAAGCTTGAGCGTGCTGTAGCTGACATTATGGGCCGGTGTAAAAAAGCTAACTGGAAGAACGAAGAGCTTGCGGCCATCGATACAGCCACCGCCTACGCGGGCATTGGTTTTTGGTCGCGCGAAAAAAATATTACCGCGCGCTCTGTATTGCCAGACCTGCTCGAAAATTATGCGGTCGCGGTCTATGGCGCCAAAGATGGCCAGCTGCGTTTTGTGCGCATGGAAGACCCGGCGACATTAACGGTGGCGCTGGATATGACACTCAATGATTTAGACAAGGTCATCGTATTACCTGACGATGCGGTCGCATTGACTTCACGCATGGCGTACAGGCCCAATTGGTCGCCGCTGAGTAATTCGGATTTTGTTTCAGATTTGCTTGATGTGCCGGTGAGTAAGCGCTTGGAGCTGATGGCAAAACACCGTGGCGTGGTGTATTCCAGCGTCGATGTCTCTGCTCGCTATCGTTTATCTGATGCACAAGAACCAATGGAAAGCTTGTTCTGGCGCGTTCAGGATGCACAGGCAGAATTAGATCGTATTCGCACCATCTACGCCGTTGATCGCAATTTTTATCATGTGGTGCTGAAGAACGACCGCGACTTTAATAAAAATTTAGGTAGCTGTATTCGCTTGACCTATTCGCGCTATGGCTTGGCGGCAGGCAAAAAACTCATGCTGGTAAGTAGGCGTAGCAATGCCACTACTGGCGACCATCTTTTG
Organism: Arenimonas sp.; assembly: GCA_043721835.1. GTDB lineage: Bacteria > Pseudomonadota > Gammaproteobacteria > Xanthomonadales > Xanthomonadaceae > Arenimonas. Next base: position 45,557 of record JAYSQD010000151.1, read on the forward strand.
ACGTTGTGGGGCTAAGTTATGTTGATCGGATATTCGCAACCATCGCCCATTACCTGGTCAATTGCAGGCTCTGCTGGCGCGGCTTTTATCAACGCTACCCAAGACGGTTTAAGCGACGGCAGGCCGACCCGAGTTTGCCTACTGCAGTGGCCCACCAATGGCTCGCCGGTGATAGGTGATGTGGCGCGTGTTCGTGCCGATTTTGCATCGACGCAAGTACGTGTGGTGTGTGTTATTGGTTTGAATTGCCCAGCAGGCACCAAGCTTGTCGCCCTGGGTAAGAGAGCAAGCGATGGCGCCACATATCCTTATGACCCGGGCGGCAATGCCTCGATACAACGCACGTTTTTACTGGCGGATGGCCGCGTTGCATGCTGGTTTGTTTTCAGTGATACTGCGACCGCACTGGTGGGCTTAGAGATTGCCATTTACAACGATGTGAATGGTGTTACCGGCTTTACGGCTGCCACGCAATTGCAGATTGGCGAGATTGCCATCATGCCAGCCGTCGATGTTAATGCTCAATCACCGTGGTCTGAAGACGTGATTGATACCAGCCTGAATTCGCGCACTTTGGGCGGCCAGCTCAATACAGTGAAGCGCGCTTTTTATCGTCGAATTGAAATGCCACTCACCCCGGACGATTTGACGCGCGTCCGTGGGTCTGCGCTCGCAAATGGGATGAACTGGACGAAGTTGAGAGCAGCTGTATCAGCAGGTAAGCGCTGCATAGCTATTCCACGCTGGAAAACTTCCGCTGGTGCCATTGATGCGACCGAACTGCACACAACCGCCTTGTATGGCCAGTGCACACGTTTCGAGCAGATTGGGCACCTTGGTGGAAACTACTTTACGTCCTCACTGGGGTTCGATGAAATTCCACCACAGTAAGGCCTGTTAAACATTACGCGATAGAGGCATGGCCGCCGTGAATTTGGACAGGATTGAGCACACGATTAGCGAGCCAATTTATGTGCTGGCCAGCGGCCCAATTGAGTCTTACGACCAGCTTACGAATACGTGGTCCCCTGTGGTGAATGCGCAAGCGCTGGGCTATGTGCCCAGTGCGAAAATGCGGCTTCGTAATCCTCAAGGTACCGTGGTCGGCACTTTTGCTTTGACATGGACCACCAGTGATCTTTGGCGTCTAAAGCTTGATACCAGTGGTGCTTCCTTTGTTCCGGGAGAATATTCGACCGATCTGAAAATCACAGCCCCTTCTGGTGATGTAGTGTTTTCAAAACAGCAAATTTTCGTCCTTAATTTCGGTAGTACACGATGAGCCTAGTGCGAATTCCTTATCGAATTGGCCCCATTGTCCGGCCTAATTTCTTTTACGGAGCGAGCTCTGGCTCGGCAGAAATTATCGACCAGACCACCTATGACGATGTGTTGAAGGTAATGCAGGGCATACCCGGTCCGCCTTCTTCAGGTTCGCAGGAATATCAGCAAGCCTCGGCTTCAGATACTTGGACAATTGCGCACAACCTTGGCCGAAAGCCGCTGGTTGATATCTTTTCCGTAGGCGGCCTGGGAATCATCGCTAGCGTGATCCATCTTTCTAATAATGTTGTTCAAGTTCTTTTCGATGCCCCTACCGCAGGCTATGCGGTAATTATCTAGGAGCTCTTTATGCCTTTACTAGTCAATTCAAAATTAGATTTTGGTAACGCCCGTCGTATCACTGGTTTGGCAGCTGGCGCAGCAGCCGGTGAACCTGTTGTTTTTGAACAGCTCAATGCTGCCATCGAGGGTGTGGCTTGGAAGGATAACGTACGTGTGGCCGCGCAGGTCAATACGACGGTGGCCTCTCCCGGCGCTACGATCAACGCAATAACAATGGTCTCTAATGACCGCGTACTTTTGAACAACCAAACATCAGTGCCGGAAAATGGGATCTATATTTGGAACGGCTCAGCTGTGCCCATGACAAGGGCGCTCGACGCGAACACTTTTGATGAATTGGAAAGCGCTGTCGTAACCGTTGACGAAGGCACAAGTGGCGGCTCGACTTTCAGACAAACACAAGTAAACGGCGTCATCGGTACTAACAATGTTATTTGGGCATCATTCGGCACCGCTGCGCCAGCGGCTAGTGAAACTACGCCCGGTATAGCTGAGCTGGCCACACAAGCCGAAACCGACATAGGCACCGATGATGTACGTATCGTTACGCCGTTGAAACAAGCTAACTGGGCTGGTCGTGCAAAACGATTCAGCAATACTTACGGCGACGGCACCACCACTAGCATCGTCGTAACGCACAACTTGAACACCGACGATACCGAAGTTTACGTACGTGAAGTCGGCGGTAGTAAACGTCAGGTCATAGTCGAAATACAACACACCTCTGTTAACTCCATCACAATGGTTTTCGATACAGGTGCAGCTCCAGCAGCCAGTTCAATTCGTTGTACGGTGTTGGCGTAATGCCTATTCCTAACCTATCCCGACGCCAAGACCCATTGGGTACTATTGACGACACTTGGACGGATGCTGTCGTGCGCTGGCTTGCGATTGGTACTAGCACGTCGATAACGGCGATCGGCGCGGCTTCCATAACCATAACCGGCACGGCTACCTCAGTCACTTCCGCCATAAACACTATTTACAACCGAATCCGAAAAGTAGAGGCGTTAGTAACGGTTGCCGCCACTAACGCTGTCGCTGGCTGGCGGCACTCAGTAGGGGTTTGGACTGTCGGCGGTGCGAGTAACCGTGAAGGCGGTTTTGTTTGCCGTATGCGCGGTGGCCCTGCTACTGGTTGCACTACGACCACAAGCCGTTTTTTCATGGGCATGAAC
>JAYSQD010000152.1:0-10848 GCA_043721835.1 Arenimonas sp.
AAAGGCCTGCGACGAACATTCTCGCAGACCGTTCGCGGCTTACACCGCTCCTACGCGGATAAATTAAAGGCTAAAGCGATAGCTCAGTTTTACCAAAAACTGCTCGTCATCACGCAATGAAAAACTATCGCCCAGCAAAGCGAATGGGTCGCGGGGATTGTTATTGTCAAAACCAAAACCGCCGCGGCTATAGACAACATACAAGTCCGATAGCGGTGCTAGTTCATAGCGATAGCGAATCTGAAAACCAAGATTATTTAAATTAAAATCGGGAATCACATCGTTACTTTTTACTGCGTTGCCTTCGGTATCTACGCGCCATGCTTGTTTAGCTTTGGCATCGAGGGCAATGGTTTCTAACTTGATGCGTAACTCTTGTTTGCTGCCAATTAACCACTGCATGCCGGCGCTTAAGCTCAAGCGTTTCGCTTCAAAGGTGCCTAGTAAATTATTTTTTTGCCAAAGCAGCCAGTCAGGCAGATATTCCGCATCAAAAGCAACATACAAACTCAAGGCGTCGCTTATGTAATAGCTAGGCTGCAAATTAAATTCAACTTCGGATTTTTCAATGCCTTTAAAACCTGACTGACTAAAACGCGCATTGCGATAAAATTCCCAGTGGCCTTTGCGTGGACTAAAGCGCTCGTAAAATCCAAACAAACGCTGCGGTATTTTTACATTGCCATTGCCGCGGGTAATAAGATCGTCAATTCCATTGCTGAGCCAGGTCAGTTCAAAAAACTCATTGCCACCAATACGAGTCTCGCTATAGCGATTAATTTGTGCCGCCCCGAACAAGCGTTCACCGCTGTCGTTGTAACGAATTGAGGTTGCATAAGCCCAATCTTTGGATCGAAAGCTCGAGCTTTCAGGCAAATTGGTAATACGGTGCTTCATTTCATAACGCAAATAATTAAGACTGTTGCGGCCCAGATAACCAAAATCGTTCAGCTGTAAATCCGAGCCCAGATGAACGAAATAAGCGTTATCACGCCAGCCATCTTTCAGTTCCCGATTGACGCGAATTTGCATCCCGGTATCTTTTGTATCCACGCCATTTTGCATTACGTCGGAACCGACAAACTGGGTAACCACGTTCCATTTTTCATTGGGTTTCCAGTGATGATCAAAGGCATAGACATTGGCCACACGATCAAAATAAGGGCTGTTAACTTGCGTGCCCATAAAACCAAAATCTTGCTTGCCGAAATTTTGCGTTAAGCGCAGCGCATAAAAATCACGGCCGACATCATCGGCTTCGGTGGCGGCAAATACACCGTAATTCAACTCACCGAAACTCCCATTGAGTTTTACAGCAGCAGTAACATCACCAGCGCCTTTATTGTCATCGGTTTGTCCGCCGACCCGGCGCGTGTAAATCAGACTGCTATTGCCGGGACCAAAACCTACATTGAAAAGACTTTGATTTTCGGTAAAAAATGGGCGCTTGTCGCTGAAGAAGGTTTCAACCGCATCAAAATTAACCACCAGCGAGTCGCTCTCCACTTGTCCGAAATCCGGGTTCAAAGTTGCGGTTAATTGAAAATGCGAATTGGGTTTCCAATAAATATCGGCTCCGGCATCAAACGCGGTGCCACCGTTTATTCGATCAGCAACGCCCACCACATAGGGCGTGATCGCCAATAGTGATTGGCTATATTGCGGAATTTCAACTTTTGCAAAATCCGATAAAAAACGCGGCCGCGTATAACTCGCCGCTGGCCATGCCATACGTTCGCCCGTTGAGCCAATCACGCGATCAAGATAAATCCCGATCGTGCGCTTGTCTCCTGCGGCTTTTTGCATCGGTGCGATATACCAGGGAATTAGCATTTCGGCCGACCAGGTGTCGCCGTCTTCGCTGACGGCGTGTTCCCAAATGCCATCCCAGTCGTTACTAAAATTATTTTCGTTGCTGATTACGGCATCTTGAATGCCATTGGTTAAATTCAGCGTGAAGTTGTAACCCGTGCCGCCATTACCGTCGTAATCAACCATCAGATTGACGCGATCAACAGCAGCATCACCATCGCGGCGAGTGCGTTCGCGGGTGCGTGGTACAGCGGCGGTTTGTGTGTTGCGAAAAGCGACTGCGAGTCCTTCCGGTGTTGATAACACCCAGGCTTCAGTCGGATAGGGAGTATCTGCACCCGTCAGTGGCTGTACCAATTTGAAATCAGTAATGTGTTGCGCACCGGCCCATTCGGCTTCAGAAATTTTGCCATCAACGACAATGCTGGAAGCCCAACTGGCTTGAGAAAATAATAGGCTGGTCGCGATTAAAAGCAAAATGCGCAGTGCGGGTGTGGATGCGTACATGCTGCGCTCCGGATCTATCGATCTTTTTATAGTTGCTGCATCTTATTCCTGCCCGGCTTAAACGCCATATGCAGGAAGTCACGCAAGCTCTGTTAAATCTTGTTTCGATGGATTGAAATTTGCAATGCGATAGTGACTTGCGTTTTCTGGGTTTAGTTGGCGAGCAAAGTGGTGTTAGCAAAAAAGTTTGCCGTGCTATGCACTAAAAAAGAAACTTTTTGCAAGCTTGTCAACCGCCCGCTGCTTCAATTTCGGCCTTCTGTTTATCGGCGCCATCGAGAACCTGGTCTTCTACTTTTTTGGCTTTTTCAATCGGCGCTTGAATGGCGTCGCGCATTTCGGTGTTGCTTTCTTTTTCCGGTGTCTGCCCTGTTGTCGACGCGGCAGGTTCAGGGGTTGCCATGCAGGCAGTGAGCGATAATAAAATCAGGATCAATGCGATACGCATAGCTTTCTCCGGGATTATTTTTATGAACGGTGTTTTTCTGTATTGCTGGCTCGGCTATGCTACCCCTATTGAGCGAGAGGTGCGAGATGAACACACGTTGGCGCGTTGACGGGCAAGTGGCCTTGATTACCGGTGCAAGTGCAGGCATTGGCCGCGCCATTGCATCTGAATTATTAAGTCTTGGCGCCGATGTGTTGTTGGTAGCGCGCGACCCAGCCGTTCTGCAAAGCTGTGTTGATGAATTGCAGGAAGAGTTTCCGGCTCAATCCATTCGCTATCTTGCCGCCGATGTAAGCGACGCCGAACAACGACAGGAAGTGTTTGACTGGGTTGAAGACTTACAGGATGGTCTGCAAATTCTGGTGAATAACGCCGGCCATAATATTCGTAAAGCCACCATGGATTACAACGACGACGAATGGCGCAGTATTTTTGAGACGAATATTTTTTCAGCATTCGAGCTTTCGCGATTTGCATATCCCTTATTAAAACTACACGCCAACTCTAGCATCGTGAATGTGGGTTCAGTATCGGGCTTGATCCATGTTCGTACCGGTTCGCCGTATGGATCGAGCAAAGCTGCCCTGCATCAACTGACAAAAAATCTGGCCTGCGAATGGGCGAGCGACGGCATTCGGGTAAATTCGGTCGCGCCCTGGTATATCCGCACACGGCGAACCTCCGATGTATTGGCAATACCCGAATATTTGGATGAAGTACTAGAAAAAACCCCAATGGGCCGGATTGGCGAACCCGAAGAAGTGGCCGCTGCGGTCGCATTTTTATGTATGCCGGCATCGAGCTATATCACTGGCGAATGTATTTCGGTCGATGGTGGATTTATGCGTTATGGGTTTTGATTGGCACGACCACTACATTTTTTATCGTGGGAGCGGCGTAAGCCTCGAATGCTCGGAGAAATTCGCGGCTTACGCCGCTCCCACGGGATCGGTTTTATTGGCAGCTGTTGCGCACAATTTGCGTAATGCGCGCCAAATCGGATTTGCGAAAAGCAGTGGTGTCGCTGAAGGCGTAACGCAAATCTGATTGCGCTTGTTTTTGCTTTTCTTTCCATCGATCGCACAGTGCTTTGCCTTCATAACGCACACAGGAATCTTGCACCCAACTGCAGGTAGCACGTTGCTCGGGTGGAAAATATTCCATACGATAACCCTGTACCCATAAAGGCTCGCAACGTGGATTGGGATCGTAACTTTCGGAGTCGCGGGTCTTGCCTTCGTAATTGGTACATTGATATAAAACCGGCGGTGGGTCCATCGGAACAAACGCTTGTGTAGTCGACTGCACAGGAACAAGAGATGTCGGCTTGATTGCTGTATTTTTTTTCATTACCGGCGCGTCTTTGGGCCGAAGCATTTCGCGGGTTTCTTGAGTACTGGATTTTGCACAGGGTGAGTCTTGCAAACTGACCTTGCCTTTGGTATCGACGCAGCGATATACCTTCACAGTGCCAGGTTCGGACGCATTTGCCGAAATGACCCATGCAATACTCAGCAGACAAATTAAAGTAAACAATTTCAGGACTTTCATGGGCAGGCCCTCGGTATAAACAGGCAACAAAAAAAGTAGCTTACGCTACCTTTTAAGTGAAACTAAAATAGCTTGAAAATTTACTGGGTGATACAACAGGTTTTAACTTCAGGATTATTCGTCCGGGTGATTCCGTTAATCGTATAAGTGAAATTACCCGCGGCATTCGAACTGAAATTCATCGAGTAAGTGCCCACAGTTGCCTTGCTGACCACGGCACTATTAAACGTCGGCCCAAAGGCAGGTCCGCTCACACGCATAACATTGCCGCTATGAATAGTATTGGCAGCGTTCCAACTTCCCGACAGCTCATACCAATCGGCACGGCCCGTGGCGTTGTAGGTAAACATCAAACCGAAATGGCCATTGCTTGGATAGTCAAACCAGGTCAAGCCCCAACCGCCTTCGGCCGGATTCCACCATGAGCCCGAGCGGGCAGTTGCTTGAGTCGACAAGCAGCAGGTTTTAATCAATGGATTATTCGTGCGCGTCACGCCATTAATTGTGTACGAAAAACTACCCGTCGCAGCATCAGCGAAGCTCATGGAGTATGTCCCCACATTCGCCTTGCTAACGACCGCGCTGTTGTAGGTGGTGCTAAACGGAGGCCCGCTGACACGCTTGACGGTACCGCTGTGAATATCCGAGCCAGTCCAGTTGCCCGACAGTTCATACCAATCGGCACTACCGGTGGCATCATAAATAAACATCAAACCAAAATGTCCATTGCTCGGGTACTCAAACCAGGTGACGCCCCAACCACCTTCGGCTGGGTTCCACCAAGAACCCGAGTGCGATACGGTTGGGCCGCTGACGGCGGCGGGGGCGAGATACTGCTGAACATTCGGAAAAGACACATCAAGTCTGGAGTAAAAGTCGTCGTTGTCTAAAGTAGCAGGGTTACCTGAGTTGGCACAGGAGGCATTCCCCCCCAAAAGGCCGCCGCGCAGATACCAGCCACCATCAGTACCGATAGTGAATAAGCCCGAGCCGCTGCTGCCACCCAATGTGGAGCCGCTGCTCCAACCCACTTGATGTTGCCCGGTATCTTGGTTTTCTTTGATGCCTTGCGAGACTTTCTTTGGAAATCCTTGCGGATGATGGATGCCGTAAACAGCCGTGCTATTTGCTAATGCTGCTGAATCCCAACCGGCAAGAAAAGTTCCTGCTGGTGGTGCGCTATTAATTCGGACTAAAGATATATCGGTACCCGTACTCTGATTTTCCGAATATAAATAGGTAGCACCACCAGTTTGAGGGGAAGGCAAGTTTGCCGTTGTACTGGAAGTACCACACGTGGTGGTTTCATAATTCCAATAGAAGTTCATTGTGTTAGCAAGCGTTTGATTACCAATACAATGATCGGCTGTGTAAAAGTAGGGGATCTGAGTAGCCGCCACGGTGTCGGCCAGCAGACCGCCCGTACAAAGAAAGCTATTTGCGCCACTTACAAAAGTGATTCGCGCGACAGAATTTTCGGCATTAACGAAATTAGTTCCTAGTTCTGCCGCACGACAAATTACGTTGGACATGCAAGTTTGTTCAGCAGCCGTTTTGATAATGAAACTATCTTTTGCATTAGTCAGCAAATGCGACACACCGGTCACATCAACTCGAACCGGCGCAGCCAAGGCACCTTTCGGCAAATAAATTTCAATGATTTGCATTTCGCCATCGGTAGCAGGCGTCCAGTAGCTGTTTTTTGCATCTACTAGGAGTTTGGTTTCGGCACCGGTTATCGAAGCAATCACCTGATTCGGGCCATCGGAACCGGAAAAACGCAGTTCCGAACCCGCCGCCAAACCTGATGTACGAATACCGACACGCAAACCAAACGCATCGGGCGAAGTGATTTCGATACGCGACACTTTCGAACCGTCACTCAACACTTGCCACTTTAAACTCGACATTGGCTGCAATGTTTCGCGAGCAATATCTCGGCCAATACCAATTTGTAAAGGCTTCATTTTGCTGTCATCGGCATTATCACGATGCAACTTGGCAATACGTTCGGGGGCCAAATCTTTCAAAACAAGCTTTGCGACGCCACCCGCAGGAAAATTATTTGAACGCCAGCTCAAGTTTACTGCCAACTTGGTGGTGGCCTTGGTGGGCTCACCTTTAACGCGAACAGCCACCGCTTGATGGGAAAACGCCAAGGCCAATAGGCCAGAGGCTAGCAATAAGGGAATACGTGAGAAGGCCATCGGAATAACCATGTTGGATAACGGATGCTAATCGTATCGCAGTATTTGGCTATATTTGCTTTGAACCCGATAAATTTGCTTACTAAACAGCGTATTTACGGATACGGATAGCTGGTATTCAGCAATGTCAAATCGAGACTGATTTATTTTCTCGGCTCTGGCAGTGGGCTTGGCTCATTAACCCATTGCCTGCTGCATATTTCTTCTGGCGGTAGCTTTCGGGTGCTCGTGGACAGCAATAAGCAACATCGCAATATATATCGGGTGCGCTTGAGCGCACCCTATGCTGCTATGGCTTTCTTGCTAGCTACTTTTTTCGTTACTTTCTTGGTGACTTTTTTAGTGGCTTTCTTTGCTGCCTTCTTGGTCGCTTTTTTAGCAGCTTTCTTCACTGCGGGTTTTGCATCAGCATCAACGACTTTCTTTGCTGCTTTTTTCGCCACTTTTTTGGTGGCTTTTTTCGCGAAGCGTCCGCCCATTTTACGGACGGGTTTTCCTTCGGCTAATAGTGCAACGCATTCTTCTTGGGTGAGCGATACCGGTTCGCGGTCTTTCGGAATTTTTCCGTTTTTCTCGCCGTCGGTAATATACGGGCCGAAGCGGCCGTTCAAGACTTGAATGTCGGTGCCTTCAAAGACCTTGATTGTCCTGTTAGCGATGAGCTCGCGGCGGGCTTCAATCATGCCGTAGGCTTCTTCAAACGTAATAAGGTACGGGTCTTGTTCTTTGGTGAGCGATGCGTAAGTATCGCCGTGTTTTGCGAACGGGCCGAAGCGGCCGACGCCAACGCTGACTTCCTTGTTATCGACCAAACCAAGTTTGCGCGGCAGGCCGAATAATTTGAGCGCGGCTTCGAGCTCGATCGTGTGCATGCTCTGGCCAGGACGCAATGAAGCGAAGGTCGGCTTTACTTCATCATCGGCAGTACCGATCTGCACATACGGTCCATAACGACCCAGACGGGCCGATACCGGCTTGCCTGATTCCGGATCAATACCCAATTCCCGTGCGCCGGAGGCTTCGGCGCGATCGACACTTTCACTTTTATCGTCGATCATTTTCTTGAACGGCTTCCAGAAGCGTTCCAATAACGGAATCCATTCTTCTTCGCCGCGTGAGACGGCATCGAGCTCGTCTTCTAATTTTGCGGTGAATTCATAATCGACGTATTGCAGAAAATGACTGGATAAAAATTTACTGACTGCACGACCCACGTCGCTCGGACGAAAGCGTTTGTTATCGAGCATGACGTATTCGCGATACAGCAGCGTTTGAATAATGCTGGCGTAAGTCGATGGACGACCGATGCCGTATTCTTCGAGGGTTTTTACCAGGCTCGCTTCGGAATAACGTGGCGGTGGCTCGGTGAAGTGCTGGTCGGTGTGGATGGAAGACAGCGGAATATTCTGGCCAAGTTTCATTGGCGGCAGCTTGCGACCTTCATCATCGTCTTCGCTAGTTTTTTGGTCTTTGCCTTCTTCATAGACGGCAAGAAAGCCTGGATCAACGACCGTGGTGCCGCTGGCGCGGAAGCCATGCTCGCTGCCTGCCGCTAACTCGACGGTGACCGTGTTCATGGTGGCGGGCACCATTTGCGAGGCGAGTGTGCGCTTCCAGATTAATTCGTATAAACGACGCTCGTCATCACCCAGAAATTTTGCCACGCTTGATGGCAGGCGCAATGCCGAAGTTGGACGAATTGCTTCATGCGCTTCCTGCGCATTTTTTGATTTTGTTTTATAAACATTCGGGTTATCGGGCAAGGCTTGCGTTCCGAAATCGCGCGCAATGACATCGCGAATTTCACTCACAGCATCGTCTGACAAACTGGTGGAGTCGGTACGCATATAGGAGATAAGGCCTACGGTGCCTTCTTCACCAATGGCAAAGCCTTCATATAATTTTTGCGCGACGCGCATGGTACGCGAAGTAGTGAAGCCCAGTTTGCGTGCGGCTTCCTGTTGCAGGGTAGAAGTAATGAACGGTGCCGATGGCCGGCGTTTACGCTCTTTGCTGGATACGTCGGTAACATGCAGAAGATCGCCAGCCGCTTTTACTATCCGCTCGCGAGCCGCGTTCGCGTCTTTTGAATTGGTCAGCGTGAATTGTTCAAATTTTTTGTTATCGAGTTTAACCAAGCGCGCGGTGAAGGCTTGCTGTGTATGCGCACATTCGGCTTCAACGCTCCAATATTCCTGGTTTTTGAAGGCTTCGATTTCTTCTTCGCGATCAACAATTAAACGCAGCGCCGGCGACTGAACGCGACCGGCCGACAAACCACGCTGTACTTTTTTCCAAAGTACCGGCGACAAATTAAAGCCAACCAGATAATCCAAAGCACGACGCGCTTGTTGCGCATCGACTAAATCAGACAACACTTTGCGCGGGTTAGCCACTGCGGCAGTCACTGCCTTTGGCGTAATTTCGGTAAAGACAACACGATTGACTTCCTTGCCTTTCAGCAGGCCGCGTTCTTTTAATATTTCGGAAATATGCCAACTAATTGCTTCACCTTCACGATCCGGATCGGTTGCCAGCATGATGGTGTCGGCGCTCTTGGCGGCTTTGGCGATGGCTTCAACATGCTTCTCGTTTTTTTCGATCAGCTCGTAACGCATGGCGAAGTTTTTATCGGGATCGACGGCGCCTTCTTTCGGCACGAGGTCGCGTACATGGCCATAGGACGCCAAGACAATAAAGTCTTTGCCCAGATATTTGTTAATCGTTTTAGCCTTGGCAGGCGATTCAACGATAAGCAGATTTTTGGCCATGGTACGAACTTCTCCAATGCAGCGAATGACATATTTCCAATCAGGTTTCTGAATCCGGCAAAGCCCGGCTTTTTTCGGGTTTCAGACGGCAAAGCCCGCATTAATGCGGGCCCAGCCTTTTTTATTAAGTGACTGCTTTAGGTCGAGCTGTCAAGCTATTGCTGCAATCATTATTTATCGCTAACTGTAAATTCTATATTAATCAATAAGTTGACAGTTTTCGCCGAAGTGCGCCGGCGTGTGTGAAGCCCCGCAAGTCCAGTCACCCTCGCCCGAGTAGCTGTAGCTCAGGGTCTTGTAGGTGTCCCAGGTGATGTGAATTTCGCAGGCTTCTTCATTGGCGGCAATGCCCACGTAAATATCGCTGGTCATCGACTTCAAAGGTAGCAGCAAGGGTTTTATTTCAGGATCGTCATTGGATAGGCAATGTTGGTCGGCGGCCAGACGTTTGCCTATGGCTTGCTGAATCGGAACAACCAGCGCAGCCATTTTTTCATGCTGCGCCAGTTCGGCCTGTTCCTGTTTTTCAATGAAGTAAAACATCGGCACCATAAAACAGGCTGCCATCAAGACCGGTAACACCAATATACCTAGTACCAACACGATAGCGCTGCGCTGGTTACGATTGATCGGCTTGGCCGCTGCCGTCTTGTCACGCTCGAGTACCAGTGTGTTCGCCAGAAAATCATGCAAAGCCTGTCGCTTCTGGGTAAACGCCGCCATCAAAAAGCCGATGTTTTGCGAAAGATGACTTAAGGCTGCAGAAAACCAGCGCAGAGCCGCTGTGCGTCGATCTAATGCTAGGCCTTGATCGGTAGTGACACGCAGGCCCAAATATTGTTTACCCCATGAACCTTGACGCGATGAACTTTCAAAATAAATATGATACGAACCGCTCATCGTCAAATATAAAAGCATATAAGCAAACGCGGCACCGACCATCAAAATTGCGGCAGCATCGGGATCTTTTTCAAATGAGAAGCCTGCTGAAAAATAAATAGCGGCGGTAATACTGAAAATCAACAATATACCGATCGAGCTCAATAGCCATTGATCAAAAACAAAGGCCGCCCACCGATGAAAAAAGTTGGCGTACTTCACTTCCATACCGTTGACCAAAGTGCTGCTGGTGCGAGACAGATTAATACCCAGTCCCAGCGCGTGATCAGCCAGGCTTTGCCATTGCGGCAGCTCTGCATTCCAGACCAGACTATCTGCACGCAGTTCGCCACGCTGATAGGCGTCTTTGACAACGCCCGCCGCTACCGGCCCGTTTTTTTGCTGATGGGCATCAACGTAGTACCAAAGTTTTTCTGTCACGGTTGAATCCTTGGGCCGAATTATTGGCTGGTATTGCGGCAAACAACGGGAAGATATTTATTCTGAATACTGTCGCTGTAGCAGTGCCATTGCTGAGTTTGTGCATCCGTCAGTTCAAAATAAATACTGCCTGCAATGATGCCTGGCGCAAGTTTGTCAGAAACCGTCATTTGAATAGCGCAGTTACCATTTTCAAGCGCGCCTATATCAATTTTTTGCACGGCATTACTTG
>JAYSQD010000153.1:0-1233 GCA_043721835.1 Arenimonas sp.
GCTTGTTTGGCTACCTGTCCGAAATTGTGGGTACGCGTAAAAATTGGGGCACCAAATGAACCGATGTACAACAGCCTGTGTTTTGCTGTTTGCTGTCTGGAGCTTTTGTAACTCCGCGACAGCACAACCCTTCGCAACCGGCGAAGCAGCTTATAGCAAAGATTCCGACGGTTTCAGAATCAGTGGTCTCACCGCCGGCATCGGGCTCTATACGAGCGAGGAAAACTTTTACGATCGCATAGTCTACAAACGGTCATCATTGGATTTTGCGGCGGCTGGTTTCAGTATGCGCGGCAACAGCGATAGTGTCTTTGGCGCAAAAACCTTTGCGTCACCGCTGGGTCCGGTAAAAGGAGAGGTTGCGCTGACTAGCTTAAGGCTACCGAATTGGGAGACAACCACAGGTTCCGTGCAGATTTCAGGGCAGCCTGCGCAGGCTGTGAACTACGAAATACGCGCCGAGAAAAGCATAGTCGAATCGGTGAACAGTCTAAATAATCAGGTGACCTATTCTGCCCAGACTCTTGCGCTCGATTACCAGATCACGCCACGCCTTAATGTCGCCGGCGTGCTGGGCCGCCTGAATTTTTCAGATCAGAATAAACGCGCATTGCTGAAGGCCAAAGCTTCCTATGTTCTATCGGAAGAATATGGCATCCGCACTTATCTCAAGACAGTCCGGCATACCAATTCCCTGCCTTACACCGGAAACTATTTCTCCCCGGATAATTTCCGTGACTATCTGGTTGGTATTGGTTTTCGTCGGCGTCTCGCCGTGCTGCGCGGAGTGCTGTCCGGTTACGCCGAGACAGGATCGCAAGCCGCTGATGGCGTTAATACACCGGTACATGGTGCGCAGATACGGCTTGAAGCATTTCCGAACCGCCCATGGCACTACGACCTTTCTCTCGGCGTTCAAACCAGCGCCGGCACCGGTGGCGGATCAAACTACGAATATCGCTACGCCAAGGCGGCGCTCGTCTGGCCGTTTTAAAACAGATCGGCGAACATGGCACAACGGCATAATGTCTATTGCTGTCGGGATTAAAATGCTTTACAGTTATTCCCCCAGTACTGCAGTATGGTATTAAATCAACCGCCGAATATCTTTACGATATTCATCTCAACAGATAGCAAAGGATCCAAAATCATGAAAAATCCGCTGGACTCATTGTGGGGCACGGTAATTTCCGGTCTCGTATTAACCGTCGCGTTGTACTTCGTCGCTCAAAA
>JAYSQD010000154.1:0-1516 GCA_043721835.1 Arenimonas sp.
CGGGTGAACGCTGGAACAGATCAAAAGTAAATCCGTGCCGAGCTTTTCCATCAAATCAAATTTACGTTCGGCCCGTGAAAACGCCTGCGCTCGCTCCAATTGCGGCAAACCTTCAAAGTCCCTAAACGGCTGATAGCAAATAATGTCTAAATTTAAATCACGGCATATTTCGCGCATTTCCTGAGCGCTGCCATTGTAGGTCAAAAAATCGTTTTCAAAAATTTCAACGGCCCTGAAACCAGCAGCAGCAATGGCGATAAGCTTTTCACGCAGGTTGCCCGACAGGCTAACTGTGGCGATCGAGTGGAGCATGTGACAAACCTTCGAAAACTGCGTTATTCAAGACTAGTGGGGTATTTAAATCAAGCAACGGCGTATTTGCCTAAATTGCTCCAGCGCTCGCGTCGAACGCCGATGCCATGGCCTCTCGCGGTGCCTGTTGCTTGGTGAGCAGGTGGAACGACGCCGCAGCGCGGTCCACCGCGAGGTCTCGCCCACTCAGCACGCGCGCCCCAGCCAGAAACGCTTTGCTCAAAATCGGAGAAGAGTTGGCCGAGCCAGCATCTGCATCGATGAGCCACATGTCAGAGTTGAACTTGACCATTTGAAGTGCTGTCGAAGCGCTGCAGGTTTGCCAGCCGCATAAACAATAAATCCCTACGGCTTCGGCCAAAGCCATGTCACAATTTTCGACGATTTTTAAATTTGTGTTGCTTGCCAAAATATCCGCACAAATTGTGATCAGACATTTGTCGGCGCTAACGACCCGCACTTCAGTCGCACCGGCTTGGATGATCGCACTGATAGTAGACTTACTGCGGACAGTTCCGCCAATCAAAACCACTGGACCGGGCGCCGACTTGATAAGCTGTGCCAAAGTGCGGGTGAGCGAAGTAAAGTCGGTATTGTGGCCGACTAGACGTCCGTTTTTAACCACAATTGTGTCAACTTCGTCAGCATGCATCACATCGCCGTCGTGCTCGTCAATAAATTCGACGACAGCGTGCTTAAACGGACTGGCTACATGCACCCCGGCAAAACCGAGATGCCTTATTCCGTCGAGTATCATACACAGATGAGCCTCGCTGTTCTCAGGTAGATTTATGGCTTGAAAATGCCCTGAGATGCCAAGTGCAGCGGCAGCCGCACCATACATTGCAGGGTAGGCTGAACTGCGGAAATGAGAACCTATCTCAGCCGCTAAAATATGCGCCCTTGCGCCTTCAACCTGTTTCAAATGCCCGCCCCGGAATTTTTATTGTGCGACCCTTCGAAGGACTGAGGTCCAGAGAGATCAGTAGCTCAATTTGAGTAATGATCCGAAATTAGCATGTCGATAAATGACCACAACTACCAATATCTAGCAGAACAATAACACCATGTTATTCTTAATTGCCGCGATCAATCGGTTTTGAGCGGTTCATTTCAAGGCGCAAATTGCTGATAAAATCTTGCGCATAGAGGGAAAGCTCGGTGCCGCGTTTGGTCGCGATGTAAGTTTCAAAAATGGTTGGCT
>JAYSQD010000155.1:0-1121 GCA_043721835.1 Arenimonas sp.
CATTTTTACTGGTGAGCAATTCGGTCTCGATGTCTTCCCATAGCCGCTTTAAATTGCCGTTTTTGAGGGTTACGATAAAGCGCCAATCGTTTGCTTTGCAGATGTCGAAGAAGGTTTTGTTTGGATAAAGTCCGTCGGCATGTATGCAAATCGGAAGGCGTGGGAACAGGCTTTTCAGTTTGGAGGCCAACCTCTGGAAAGCCTTGCGCTCGCAGTCTTGTTTGTCGTAAGTCTTAGGATTTTCGATCCATTCGGTTGCCAGCGAAATAGCAAAGCCGTTAGGCGTGATAAGTTTTGCCTCCAATATATTGTGGAAGTAAGTGGTGACGCCTGTTTTGGAGACCTTCTTCAGGCAATGTGCGCAATGACTTTCGTTGACTGTCATGACGCCCGTGCCATCGACTGCCACGCGGTAGTGAACGCCGCCGAGTCGAAACTTACCGAAAACCTTTTTCTCGATGAGACTTGCTACCAGTGAAGCCTTGAGTATTTCCAGCTCGTCGTTCGACAGGCGCACCAAGATATCGTCAATGGTATCCATGTGCGGAAGCCGTTTGCCAAAAAGCTTTTCGAAGTTGGAGATAAAAATCGAATTGCCGCGTTCAAGATTCATCGCGTTGCGCGATCCTTGCTTGCACATGAACAAAAATAGCGAGCCAAGCAGGATTTCGGTCATGGAATAATCGTGACGTTTCCTGGGATCGGTGACGGCGTCGAGCCTGGCGTATAAGTTTGGAATAAAATGTTCGATTGTGCGCTTAAGATCCGCTGCAATTTGCTGCCCTGGTGTTTTCGCATTGGTGGTGTCGGAGAATTCTGCTAGCCTCGATTTTTCAATGGGAACCTTCCTTAGTAGTTAATGTCACTGCCATGCGACAAAACGATTATTAGGGGAGGTTTTTCATTTGCAGGCAAGAAGTTTTTTGGGCTCACTGATTTAAAAATAGACATCTAAGTTTCAAGCCCGAAAAATTTCTTGCCTGCAAATATCCGGGTCACGCCCCCCAAGGGTTTCGGGATTCAAATTTCAGCCCCTGAATCGCTGCCTATTGTCCAAAAATACCCCGAATTGTGCCAAAGGCCTTACAGAAATCCCTGACCTCGTTGCCCCAACTTCACCG
>JAYSQD010000156.1:0-1115 GCA_043721835.1 Arenimonas sp.
CTAGGCGTGGATTACGCCTTAACGGTCTCATGTTATCAAGCGGATCCGTCCGGATCCGCCTGCGGCAGCTGCGATTCCTGTCGCCTACGACAACAAGGCTTTGTTGCAGCCGGTCTTCCCGACCCCACCCGCTATTACTGAAACCGGCCCCAGCGTTATCAGCACAACTGTAATCCTGCAAAACCTCAGCCACGCCCCCCGTCACAAACCTTCCTGAGCCCTGAAAACACACAACAAAACCCCAAAACTTCGCCCTAAATATGACACCAAGTGCCGAATTCCATTGACATTTTTAACAATCATATTTGTTGCCATTTGGCTGAAAACCATTAAAATCCATTCATTAACGATTTACTAATATTTACGGGGCATGCTTTTCCGATGCGCCACCACCAACCGAGGGTCTCAAAATGGTTTTCGAGAATTTTGCTAGCGCGCAATCCTTTTTCCTTTGGTCGACATTTGCGATTGCCCTCGTCATGGGTTTGGTCGCGAATAAGACCAATTTTTGCACCATGGGTGCTGTTTCAGACTGGGTCAATATGGGCGATACCGGCCGCATTCGCGCCTGGCTACTCGCTATCGCCGTGGCGATGCTAGGGGTCGTCATCCTGGAACAAATGGGCATGGTAAAAATCGGTAGCGCCTTCCCGCCCTACCGCGCCAGCCAACTCATCTGGGCTGAAAACTTACTCGGTGGCTTGCTGTTCGGGATTGGCATGACGCTCGCTTCCGGTTGCGGTAACAAAACCTTAGTGCGCTTCGGTGGCGGCAATCTGAAATCGGTGATGGTGTTATTAATTATTGGCGTGATCGCTTATTTCATGATCAACCCCTTCCCCGGTTCGGATAAAACCTTGTTTACGGTTCTGTTCTACGACTGGATTCGTCCCCTGGCCATTACCCTAAAAAGCAGCCAAGACCTCGGTTCCATGGTTGCCAGCGCCGATAACGCTGTCATGGCACGCCTCATCATCGGCGGCACGCTGGCCGCTGCCTTGCTGATCTTTGTATTCAAATCAGAAGATTTCCGTGGCAACTTCGACAACATTCTGGGCGGTCTCGTGATCGGCTTAGCCGTCTTGGGCGCGTGGTATATCACCAGCAATGTCTCC
>JAYSQD010000157.1:0-4417 GCA_043721835.1 Arenimonas sp.
GTGCCGACCCGCGAACTTTTTCAATCTTTGGAATTGACTCGAAATGCGGCTGCGGCGACAATAGCGGACTTCGTTTCAGGAACAGTGCTCGGGAATGCCTTCGAGCCGGTGTTGCGGGCAAGGGAACCAATAGTCGATCGACTGCTGGAAACCCTGTCCAAACTCGGTCCGGCCAGCTTAACCGGTACAGGTGGCGGTTGTTTTGTAAGGTTCAAAAGCCTTGCTGACGCCCAAGCCGCACACCAGCATTTGCCTTCCGGCCTTAAGGCCTGGGTTGCAAATGGCGTCAATAGTTCGCCTTTGTTGGCGCAGCTTGAGCACTGGACTAAAAAACGGGACTTGTAGGGGCGTCGCCAAGCGGTTAAGGCACCAGGTTTTGATCCTGGCATTCGTAGGTTCGATTCCTTCCGCCCCTGCCATTTTTTTTAATGCGTTTCACCACACCGGAAGACCACCATGAGCATGCAGAATCTGCTGGTTTTCTCAGGTAACGCCAATCTTCCGCTTGCCAAAGCCGTCTGCCGGGAATTATCGGTGCCGATGGGTAAAGCCTTGGTAGGCAAGTTTTCTGACGGTGAAGTGCAGGTTGAAATCGAAGAAAACGTAAGACGCCAGGAAGTGTTCGTCATTCAATCGACGTGCGCACCCACGGCCGAGAATTTCATGGAATTGCTGGTCATGGTGGACGCGCTCAAGCGCGCCTCGGCTGGTAGTGTCACCGCCGTCGTGCCGTATTTGGGCTATGCCAGGCAAGATCGCCGCCCGCGTTCTGCCCGGGTGCCGATTACCGCGAAAGTGGCGGCAAAAATGTTTTCGGCAGTGGGTACTGATCGGGTATTAACCATCGACCTGCATGCCGACCAGATTCAAGGTTTTTTTGATATTCCGGTCGATAACGTCTATGCATCACCAATTTTATTGGCTGATATTTGGCGTAATCAGGGTACCGATAATGTCATGGTGGTATCGCCCGATGTGGGTGGCGTGGTGCGCGCACGCGCTATCGCCAAGCGCCTAGACGACGCCGATTTGGCCATCATCGACAAACGTCGCCCGCGTGCGAATGTTTCAACGGTGATGAACATCATTGGTGATGTCGAAGGCCGAACCTGCGTGTTGGTCGATGACATCGTGGATACTGCCGGCACCTTGTGTGCGGCGGCAGCGGCACTGAAACAGCATGGCGCCAAACGTGTGGTCGCTTACTGTACTCATGCCGTGTTGTCGG
The DNA here is from genome assembly GCA_043721835.1 of Arenimonas sp. GTDB lineage: Bacteria > Pseudomonadota > Gammaproteobacteria > Xanthomonadales > Xanthomonadaceae > Arenimonas. The sequence continues at coordinate 1,229 of JAYSQD010000157.1, forward strand.
GCGCTGCAATTAACAACATCACGGGCTCGTCTTTGGATGAGCTGGTGGTCACCGATACCATTCCATTGTCCGAAGCCGCCCGCGCCTGTGGCCGTATTCGCCAATTGGGCGTAGCGGAATTACTGGCCGAAACCATTCGACGCATTGCGCTGGGTGAGTCGGTCAGTACTTTGTATGTAGATTAATTCGGGAGACGGGAGGGGAGAGACGAGAGACGTGATGCGAAAGACGAAAGGCTGTGAGAGCGAACAAGTAACAAATGTCCGCCATTGCTTTTGATCTAACGTCTTACGTCTCTCGTCTCACCCCTCCCGTCTTCCAAGCCGCTCACTTGGTCGCGAGTGAGTGTTATCGCCGTCGCGAGACGGTTCATTAGTAGAAAAGGTAGAAACATCATGGCAACTCATAGCATTAACGCCAGCAGCCGCAAAGACGAAGGGAAAGGTGCGAGCCGCCGCTTACGTCATAGCGGTTTTACGCCGGCCATTATTTACGGCGGAACCACTCTTCCGGCTTCCATCCAGTTTGACCACAACCCATTGTGGCTGGCAACGCAGAACGAGTGGTTTTACTCCTCGATTCTTGAATTAAGCGTTGACGGCAAAATGGAAAAAGTGCTGTTGCGCGATATGCAGCGCCACCCGTTCAAACAACTCATCTTGCATCTGGATTTCCAGCGCGTTGATGAAAACACCGCTATTCGCTTCAATGTTCCATTGCACTTCCTGAATCAGGAAAAATCACCAGCGGGCAAAACTGCCGGTATTCTGGTGTTGCATGAATTGAATGAAATCGAAGTACTGTGCTTGCCACGTGACTTGCCAGAATTCGTCGAAATCGATTTGTCGGAACTGAGCGTCGGCGACATCATCCACATGTCGGATCTGAAATTGCCGAACGGCGTTACCTTGCCTGCATTGAAACTCGGCAAGAAACACGATTTGGCCGTTGTTATCGCCAAGCATGCCCGTGAAGAAGCCGAAGACGCTGCAGCGCCAGCCGCAGAAGTGCCATCGACCAAGTCGGCTAAAGCCGGTGCAGCGCCTGCTGCTGCCGCTAAGCCAGCTGCCAAGCCTGCAGCTAAAAAGAAATAATTTTTTAGGTGCGAGCCTCGGCTCGCACCCAATTATTTTATGGCAAGCGGTTTGCGACTTATTGTCGGCCTCGGAAATCCGGGCGCCGAACACGCCAAAACCCGGCATAACGCCGGGTTTTGGTTTATTGACGCGCTGGCAGAAAAAGCCGGTGCGCGCTTTGGTCTGGAATCAAAATTACATGGCGAGACCGCCAAGATTCAACTGGCGGGTCAGACCGTCTATTTACTGAAACCTTCCACTTTCATGAATGCCAGCGGCCGATCGGTAATGGCTGCATTGCGTTACTGGAAAATTGAACCCGAAGAATGTTTATTGGCGCATGACGAATTGGATATGCCCCCCGGCACCGCGCGTTTGAAGTTTGATGGTGGGCACGGCGGGCAAAATGGTTTGCGCGACACCATGGCATTATTGGGTCACGGCAAGTTCCACCGTTTACGTGTGGGTATTGGCCACCCCGGCCACAAGGACAAAGTCACGTCTTGGGTGCTGGGCAAACCCGGTAAAGATGACGAAGCGTCAATCTTGCGTTCTATCGACGACGCCATTGCGGTTATGCCGCTTTGTATTGAAGGTAATTTTCATGATGCGATGACGAAGTTGCATACGAAAGCGGGGACTGGGGGGTAGGGGCTGGGGGCTAACAGCCGTGATTTTTTAGCTTGAGGTAGTTTTTTGATTTCGTGACAATTTTTTTGATTTATTTTGGCATGGAGCGAAGTGGGTGTTGGTTGAGGATTATTCCCCAGTCTCTAATCGCTAGCCCCCAGCCCCATTTTTATTGGTATGGAGCGATGTTGATGATGGTGCCGGGAAGCTTCCCAAGCCCCTGATCCCCAGCCCCTGATCCCCAGCCCCCAGCCCCAGCCCCAGCCCCAAGGAAAAAACATGGCCATCAAATGCGGCATCGTCGGTTTGCCCAACGTCGGTAAATCCACCTTATTCAATGCGCTGACCAAGGCGGGCATCGCCGCGGCCAATTTTCCGTTCTGCACTATCGACCCCAATGTCGGTGTGGTGCCGGTGCCGGATTTGCGTTTGGCTCAGTTGGCTGACATCGTCAAGCCGCAAAAAGTCATTCCCACCTCGGTCGAGTTTGTCGATATCGCCGGTTTGGTGGCGGGCGCGGCCAGCGGCGAAGGCCTGGGCAACAAGTTTTTGGCACATATCCGTGAAACCGACGCCATCTGCCATGTTGTGCGTTGCTTTGAAAATGCCGACATTATTCACGTCAATAATAAAATTGACCCCCTGTCGGATATCGACACCATTGATACCGAGCTGGCCTTGGCCGATCTGGATTCCGTCGAAAAAGCAATCAATCGCGCCGAAAAGCTTGCTAAATCCGGCGATAAAGACGCGCAGGCACGTAAACCTGTATTGACAAAAGTGCGCGAAGCTTTGGATCAAGGCAAGCCTGCACGAGTTGCTGGCCTGGATGCCGACGAGAAAGCATTAATACGCGATTTGTTCTTATTGACGCTTAAGCCAGTGCTATATGTCGCTAACGTCCTTGAAAATGGTTTCGAGAACAATCCGTTTTTGGATCAGGTTCGTGAGCGTGCAAAAGCCGAGGGTGCTGAAGTAGTGCCGGTATCGGCCGCTATTGAAGAAGAAATGTCCCAACTTGAAGATGCCGACCGGGCCGAGTTTTTGGCCGAAATGGGCTTGGACGAGCCGGGTTTGAACCGCCTGATTCGGGGTGCTTACAAATTGCTGGGTCTGCAAACTTATTTTACGGCGGGTGTAAAAGAAGTTCGTGCCTGGCAGGTCCGTGCTGGATCCACCGCGCCACAGGCGGCAGCAGTGATTCATACCGACTTTGAAAAAGGCTTTATCCGGGCCGAAACCATCGCTTTCGACGATTTCATCAAATATAAAGGCGAGTCTGGTTCGCGTGATGCCGGTCGTTTACGCCTTGAAGGCAAGGAATATCTGGTTCAGGAAGGCGATGTGTTGCACTTCCGGTTCAATGTTTGATGATCGAACCCTAATATTGTTGTCACGAGCCGTTGACAAAAACAGCTAATCCCGCCAAAATTGCGGGCTTCCTGACGGAGGGATACCCAAGCGGCCAACGGGGGCAGACTGT
>JAYSQD010000158.1:0-9781 GCA_043721835.1 Arenimonas sp.
CATGCGTAATTTTTCGCGCCTGACGGACGCTCCCACGGGATAGCGCCTAAAGGACGCTCCTGCATCCCAAGGCTGTCAGGCTACTGTGCAAAAACGGAATGGCACTCAGCCAAGGCGCGAATAAAGTCAGAAGCCCGGCACTGGCAATCACGGCACTGCCGAGCATTCGATTTTTAGGTTTCGCCAATATTCCACCTAGGCGAACGCCGCTCCAACTCAGGGTAGTCATGGCAGGTAATGTCCCCATGCCGAAAAAAAGCATAATCAAACCACCTTGTATTGGGCTGGCACTAAGCCATGCAGCAATCAACAGGGTGCCGCTGAGTCCGCAAGGCAAAAAGCCCCAGAGAAACCCCTGCGACAACATTCGCAAGCCGGGGTTTTTCGGCAAGTGTTTTTGTAGTGGCTGGATAAAACGCCACAACCATTGATTAGGTTTATTGAGCCAGGCGAATTTTGCTTTGGTATCAAGAAGGCGAATGGCGACCAATAACAAAACTACACCCACCGCAGCGCGTGCCATGATGCTGAGGGTTTCTATCGGTAATAATTGTATGAAACCGGTACTGATACTGCCTACCACCACGCCAGCTAGTGCATAGGCAAGCACGCGTGCTGAATTTAATAAGAGCGCATTTTGAAGTGGTTTGGTTTTTAGCTGTGCAGGAATGGCCGTAGCAATGCCGCCACACATCAGCACGCAATGCGTACTGCCAAACAGGCCGCTGAGAAATGCCGCGCTGAGAAGGATGAGATCAATCGGCATCTTTTTTTACGTCTGCTTCGGATGCCAAAATATCAAGGGCTGCTGATTCAAGATTTTCAAATTGATTGCTGTGAATGGCCCAAATAAAAATACCGATCGCAATCAATAAAAAAATCAAGGACACCGGAATGAGCACGAGCAGGATATTCATGGCGATACCCTTACTTTTCTTAACCTGAGTGCATTAATCGATACCAGTAGTGAGGAGCTCACCATGCCAAGGGCAGCGAAGCCCGGATGGATAAAGCCCATTGCCGTTACTGGAATGCCGATCAGGTTATACAGCAATGCCCAGCTCAGATTTTGTTTAATAATGTGCTGAGTTTTAATGGCGATGGCGCGTGCCGCCAGTATGCGGTCAAGTTTTTCACCGCAAATAATCATATCCGCTGAGCGTTGAGCAATAGCGGCACCGCTGCCCATGGCAATGGACACATCGGCACTCGCCAGCACGAGCGCGTCATTGATGCCGTCGCCGACCATCGCAATACAATGGCCTTTAGATTGCAGTGCTTGCAAATAGCTTTGTTTTTGTTCGGGACTTTGCCTTGCCGCCGAGTTTGATATGCCAACTTCTCTGGCGAAGCTGTCCACATTGATAGCGGCGTCTCCACTTAATAAATGTATTTGCATGCCGACCTGCTGTAAAGCCGAGATGCTAGTCTTGGCATCGGCACGTGTATTGTCACTTACTGAAAAACGCGCAAGCGCATATTCACCGTTACCAAGCCAAAGGCGACCATCGTCGACGGCATTGGCGGCAAACTCGGCACTACCGATTCGATATTGTTTTTGATCGATGATGCCGCGAATGCCTTGGCCTGGAATTAGCTGCACCTCATTTGCCTGTAAGTCAGTGGCTTCAGGAAATGCCGACGCTAGCGGATGCAGACTATTTTTTTCCAGTGCACAAGCAATAGCGAGTGCGTGTTTATGATCTTCGACAAAATACTGGTCATTGCTGCGACTGATTTTGCCTTGCGTCAAGGTGCCGGTTTTGTCGAACACAAAGGTATCGACTTTGGCGAGTTTTACTAAGCTGTCGTTGTTGAAACTCAGGATGCCCATTTTTGCCAAAGCACTTTGGGCGCTGGCGAAAGCTGCGGGCAAAGCCAAGGCTAAGGCACAAGGACAGCTTACTACGAGCACCGCAAGAGCGATTTCAAATGCTCGTGCAGAATCTTGTTGTTGCCAATAAAAATAGACCATGGTGGTGATGAACAAAATGCCCAGCACAAAATAACGCGCGATACTTTCGGCGTAGTGGGTGACGTCGGACTTTTTCAATTGTGCCAACTCAACTCGATATAATAATTGTGATAGCTGAGTATTACGTCCTACTTGTGTTACTTGCAGTCGAGCCGAATGCAAGCTGCCGATGCTGCCGGCAAGAATAAAATCGCCTTTGTTTTTAGTGACCGCTTGTGCTTCGCCAGTCAGTAAAGACTCATCGAATGAAGCAATCGTATTCAACAAAAACCCATCTGCTGAAACCGTTTCACCGGGATTGATACACAAAGTGTCGCCCAGCTTGAGCTCGTCGACCGGAATGGCAGTTTGTTTGTCGTTACGCATCACCTGGGCCAGATAAGGCTGCGCACGCGCCAAGGCATCAGATTGTTGATAAGCAGCCTGCAGTGTTTGGTATTCAAGAAAGCGCGCGACTAATAAAAACAGTACAAACATAACGGCAGCGTCGTACCAGACATGCTGTCCGCCGATAATGGTTTGATACAAGCTGCCGAAATACGCTAAAAGAATTGAGCTGGCGGCAAGAACATCCATCCCCAATGTTTTTTGCTTCAGCTCACGCAGCATGCCGCGAATAAATGGCATGCCACTATAGAAAACAACCGGTGTTGCGGTGACAAAACAAAGCCAGCGAAACATGTCGCGGGTCCACACTGACATTTCATTAGTGGTATCGAGATACAGTGCTTCGGCAAACATCATGGTTTGCATGGCCACCAAGGCAGCCAAACCGATTCGTAATAATAATTGCTTCTTTTCCTGCGAACGTGATTTTTCCAGCTCGCTGCCGCGGGTCAAAAAAGCCCGGTAGCCAAGACGTTGCAGGCAGGCTATCAATTGCGACAAGGGAGTACTTGCCTGTTGCCAGCGCAAATGCAAACGACCAGTCACGGCATTGACACTCACTTCGTGAACGCCTTTTTGTTTACTAAGGCTGCGGTCAATCAGCCAGGCACAGGCCGCGCAATGCATGCCCTGAACCGAAATAATAATGTCGTCGCAACCATCACTAAAGCGAGAATGTTTCGACAGTGTTTCCGGGTGGTCCCATGCACTTAAATCGACCGGATCGGCAACTGCCTGCGGGGCTTGTTCGGTGCGTAATTTATAATAGTCGGCAAGACCGGCATCGTTGATCCACAGCGTGGCAGCGCTGCAGCCGGTACAACAAAACGATTGTAATTTTCCCTGTATTTTCTGTTGGACCAAGGCGCTTGTTATCGTTTGTCCACAATGAAAGCACACAGCATTTACATTTTGATGCAATGGCATTTCAAGTTGATTCGCAACCGTGTTCACGGGGTGTTGACCGAGGCCCTTAGGTTTGCAGTCTTGCTTTGCCTGTGTAGTCGGCCAACAACACGCCATTGCGAATGCTGGTCGGATAACTGCAATAACCAATCATGGTTTTTTGTGACTGCTGTATTGCTGACAAAACGATTACCCTGTTTGTCGAGCACCAATCGAATATCCTGTGTTTTATCAATCGGATGTTGAAGCTCAAGTAATAATGTTCTATTGCTTAAATGACTCGGGCTCGTCACTACCCATTGTCCGTTTGAAATATCCAGTTGCGCGCTAATGTTCAAGCGTGCTGCCAATAAGTCGGCAGTAAAATCTGATTGTTGTACCTGTGCAATACGTGTAACCGGCATGTTTACCTCGTCAGTCGCATTCGCCAAGCTCGCAATATACAGCGTGTAAAAACCGGCGACGGCAGTCAGCAAGGGAATACCAAACATTAGCCAGACCATCGGTTCTCTTATCGCACTAGTGGTTTTCATGTTCGTCATCATTTTTCAAGCGGTGCGATGAAGCGACTTTCTTCCATCACTTTTGCCGTACCGTCGGATTGTTCAAGAATAAACTTCACATCGCTTACGCCTTTTGCATCGCCTTGCTTGGCGATAAGGGTAATGGGCAGCGTTTGAACTTCTTCGGAAGCAAGGGAAATTGTGCCGACCGAATCACCCATGCGGATATTAGCCTGGCTGTCTATGCTGAGTTTGTAAGTGTGAGCGCGCGTGTCTTTATTGATGATGCGTAAGGTATAGGCATTTTCAACATTGCCTTGATCATTGATTCGATAAAGCTGTTTGTCACGCATAACATCGATAATCAGCGGATTGCGTTTTGCAATGCCAATACCAAACAAAGCCAACAAACCCAGCAATAAAAACCCGTAGATAAAAATTCGCGGGCGCAATACCTGACTTGCTTTGCCTTCGAGCTGGTGTTGGGTTGTGTAACGAATCAAGCCATGTGGATAATCCAGTTTATCCATGATCGAATTACAGGCGTCGATGCAGGCGCCACAGGCAATGCATTCGTATTGCAGGCCATTGCGAATATCAATGCCGGTTGGGCAGACTTGCACGCATAATGTGCAATCGATGCAATCGCCGAGTTCTTCTGGAGCGGGTTTGCTATCGGCAACCTCAAACGGAACGAAACCCTGATCATTGAGTTTGCTGGTAGGCAGTAAGCCACGGGCGCGTTCCAGCACGCTAGCAAGACTGCCTTTTCTGCGAGAGCCACGGGTTTCGCCGCGCAAGCTGTCGTAAGCAATAATCAAGGTATTGCGATCAAACATGGCGCTTTGAAAGCGGGCATACGGGCACATGTATTTGCACACTTGCTCGCGCAAAAAGCCGGCATTGCCCCAGGTAGCAAGTGAGTAAAACAGTACCCAGAATAATTCCCAACCACTCCAGGCGAAGGGGAAAACCCGATCTGCCAATTCTTTGATCGGTGTGAAATAGCCAACAAAGGTGAAGCCGGTCCACAGCGCCAATATCAACCATAGACTGTGCTTACCGAATTTACGAAAAATCTTGTTGCTATTCCAAGGGCTGGCATCGAGCTTCATGCGCTGATTGCGATCGCCTTCGAGCTTTTGTTCTACCCAGAGAAATGCTTCGGTCCAGACTGTTTGCGGGCAAGCGTAGCCACACCATAAACGGCCTGCGAGTGCAGTAAAGAAAAACAAGGACAGGCCCGCTATAATTAACAGCAGAGCCAGAAAAATAAAATCCTGCGGCCAGAACACTAGGTTAAAAATATAAAACTTTCGTGCTGGCAAATCCCAGAGCACTGCCTGGCGACCGTCCCAGTTCAGCCAAGCCACGCCGTAATAAAGGCCGAGCAATACCAGTAAAGCCAGTCTTTGCAAACGCTGATAACGACCTTTTATTTCGCGCGGATAAATTTTCTTTTCCGAAACATATAAAGGTCCGTCGTCAACCAGCTGCGCAGCAATGGACTTGTTCACTGCGCTTCCTTCGACCAGGGTTTATTGAAGCGACTGGCAGGCCTGAGCAAAAGCCAGGTAAATAAACTAGAGCTTGCGGTCGCCAGCCAAAACATGAAAAACCCAATGGTGTAACCAGCTTCTCGATTGACATGAAAATTGATAAAACTAATATCGCGAAGTTGCAAGGGGTCAATAAAGGCAAAAAACACCATGGTGGCAACACCGGCGGCAAAAAAAGACGGCCATAAAATGGCGCCCACGCGTTGAATCATCGGGCGCGGCGGATGGTCTAGGTCGTCAGGAATATTCATGTTCAATGTTCTTGATCATTGTCATCATTCTTTTTTTGATCGTGTGAAACCGACCAGACATAAGCACCCACCAAACGAATTTGTGTATCCGAAAGAATGCCGCTATGAGCCGGCATTTGGCCATTACGGCCTTCGCGTACGGTTTGTTTCATGGTTTCAAATTCATTACCGTACAGCCAAACATCGTCGGTCAAATTAGGAGCGCCTATGGCTTGATTGCCTTTACCTTCAACGCCGTGGCAGGCGGCGCAAATGCCCTCAAAGCGTTTTTTCCCTGCGGCAGACAAGCTTGAATCCACCTTCATGCCCGACAAGCTTTGTACATAGACCACTACTTCTGAAATGCCGGTTTCACTTTCCATCACATTGCCCAGTGCCGGCATCGCGGCTTGGCGGCCGTTACGCAAGGTCGTCAAGATATCTTCAGGCGTGTTCGGCCATTGCCAATCGCTATTGGTCAGATTGGGAAAGCCGCGCGCGCCGCGCGCGTCCGAGCCATGGCACATCGCACAATTATTGATAAAGATGCGTCTGCCAGTCGTCAGTGCTTTGGCATCGCGCGCAATAATATCAATCGGCTGGTGTTGAAATTTAGCAAAGCTTTTTGCCAACTTCAGATCGGCGGCTTTTTTCTCGATATCATGTTGTTTTCTTGAGCTCCATTGACCTTCACCTTCAAACGAACCCAAGCCCGGAAACCAAATCAAATACGGAATGGCAAACAAGATGGTGAGGTAGAACAAATTAATCCACCAACGCGGCAATGGGTTGTTGTATTCGGTCAGGTCACCGTCCCACACATGTCCGGTGGTTTGAGTGGCGGTACTATCGATCGGTTTGCGTTTTGCAGTCCACCAAAGTAGCCAGACACAGGCAAGAATATTAAACACCACAACAACAATAATATAGGTTGACCAGGCAAAGCTCATGGCTGGCCCTCATCATTATTGTCGAGTGGAATATTGGCGGCATCCTGAAAATCATTTTTACGTTTGCTGCTATAGGCCCACGCGGTGCCTGCAATAAAGGCCAGCAATAACACCAAGCTTATTATTCCGGAAATCATCTTATTCTCCTTTCGGCGCGTGTTTGCCCAAGCCTTGCAAATACGCAATGACGGCGTCTTGTTCGGTTTTATTCGATACTTGTTCAGCGGCGCCTTCGATATCGGCATTGGTATAGGGGTCGCCCAAGGTTCTTAGTGCCTTCATGCGGCCGATTATTTCTTCTGCACTCACGGTATTTTTTGCTAACCAGGGATAGCCGGGCATGTTAGATATGGGCACCACGTCGCGCGGATTATTCAAGTGCACACGATGCCAGTCATCCGAATAACGACCGCCCACGCGCGCCAAATCCGGACCCGTGCGTTTACTGCCCCACTGGAAAGGCCGGTCATAAACCGATTCGCCCGCCAATGAATAATGACCATAGCGTTCGGTTTCAAAACGCAGGGTACGAATCATTTGCGAATGGCAGTTGTAGCAGCCTTCGCGGATATAGATATCGCGGCCGGCCAGTTCGAGTGCGGGATAAGGTTTTACTCCAGGCAAAGGCTTGATCGTTTCAGCTTGATACATCAGGGGAACGATTTCCGCCAAGCCACCAAAAGAGATAACAACGGCGATCAAAATAGCCATTAAACCTATATTGGTTTCTAATTTTTCATGACTCATGATTTTTCTCTCAGGCGTGTTGTGCGTCGGCGACAGGAATCAATACAGGATTGGTATGAGGTCCTTTGGCGAGCTGAAAAGTTTTAATGACATTGATTGCCATCAAAATCATTCCGGTAATTACCAGCAAACCGCCGCAAAAACGAATGAAGTAGTACGGGTAGGTGAATTTCAGAATTTCGACAAAGGCATAAGTCAGCGTGCCGTCTTCATTGGTTGCGCGGCTCATCAAACCCTGGCCGATACCCGAGATCCACATCGACACGGTATAGAGCACCACGCCAATGGTATGAGTCCAAAAGTGATAGTCCATCAATTTTGTCGATGCCATTTCTTTCAGACCTAAACAAAACGGTATCAGCATATAAATCGAACCAATCGAAATCATGGCAACCCAACCCAGTGCACCGGAATGCACATGGCCAATGGTCCAGTCGGTGTAATGGCTAAGCGCATTCACTGTTTTTATCGACATCATTGGGCCCTCAAACGTACTCATGCCGTAGAACGACAGCGAGACAATCAAGAATTTCAAGATAGGGTCGGTGCGTAATTTATGCCAAGCACCCGACAGCGTCATCATGCCGTTAATCATGCCGCCCCAACTGGGCGCCAGCAGAATCAGTGAAAACACTACGCCAATGGATTGCGCCCAATCGGGAATAGCGGTGTAGTGAAGATGATGCGGACCGGCCCACATATAAATGGCAATCAATGCCCAAAAATGCACGATCGACAAACGATAAGAATAAATCGGGCGGCCGGCACGTCGCGGCACGAAGTAATACATCATGCCAAGAAAACCAGCGGTCAGAAAAAAGCCGACTGCGTTATGGCCATACCACCACTGCACCATGGCATCGACCGCACCAGAATAAATGGGATAGCTATGGGTCAAGCTGGTGGGTATTGCCAGGGAATTGACAATATGCAAAACCGCGACCGTAATAATGAAGGCACCGTAAAACCAGTTAGCCACATAGATATGGCGAATTTTTCTTTTCACTATGGTGCCGAAAAATAAAACACCATATGCCACCCATACGACGGCCAGTAGAATATCGATTGGCCAAATTAATTCGGCGTATTCTTTGCCTTGCGTGTAACCCAGTGGCAAAGTGAGCACGGCTAAAACAATGACAAGTTGATAACCCCAAAACACAAAACTGGCCAGCTTGTCAGATAGCAATCGAACATGGCAGGTTCGTTGCACCACATAAAGGCTCGTGGCGAAAAGCGCGCAGCCGCCAAAAGCAAAAATGACGGCGTTGGTATGAAGCGGCCGTAGCCGGCCATAGCTAAACCAGGCCAAGTCGAAATTCAAGGCTGGCCACATCAGCTGGGCGGCAATCAACACGCCAACCAGCATGCCAATTATTCCCCAGACGACGGTCATCACTGAAAATTGCAGAACGACTTTGTCGTTATAGGTTTCCGGGCTTGTACTCATGCTGTTCTCCATCGAAGCTGAACCAATTTTCTAACGGTTTGGTTGATAGCCATTTGACTCAGATCAAGTCAGCTACAACAGGTTGCAGCAGTGAGGCTTCCCAAGGTGGCGCCATAAGGCATTGGCCGTCTGTCTGTTAACGTACATCTAGGCGTAAATAGGCTTGGTATGATGTGTACGCAAAAATTGGTGCATGATGCTTAGTCACCTCCGGACAAAAGGACTTTGATGAGTTATGGCTGATTTGGTAGTCGATCTAGCTCGTTTGCGACAGAGTTGCGCGAAATGCTCGCTGCAAACCCTGTGCTTGCCAGCCAATATTGGTTTGGACGATTTAGAACAGCTTGATCGGGTGGTCAAAAATCGACGTCCGATGCAAATTGGAGACCATTTGTATCGATCAGGCCAAACGCTTGGCGCACTTTTTGTGGCCCGCGAAGGCGCTTTTAAAACAACGATTACCGACGAACAGGGACAGAGTCAGGTGATCGGTTTTCATTTGCCGGGCGAGTTAATTGGGCTCGATGCTTTGGGTAGTGGCGCCCACGCCTGCGATGCCCAGGCGCTTACTCAGGCCGCAGTGTGTGAAATTCCACTGTCACAACTTGAAACTGTGGCCTCACAAGTTCCGGGCTTGCAGCATCAATTGCTCAGGATTATTGGTCAAAGCATCAACCGCGACCATAATCATCTGGAAATGCTGGGTGTGAAAAGTGCAAACGATCGAATGGCGCTTTTTTTACACGGGCTGACCGAACGCTATCGTTTACTGGGCCGCCCTTCGGATTTGCTGGTGTTGCCAATGAGCAGACAAGACATTGGCAGCTATCTTGGATTAGTGATTGAAACCGTCAGCCGCGCCTTCAATAAATTGCAGGAAGACGGTGTGATCAGTGTACACGCTCGTCAAATCAGGATTCTCGATATGAAGCGGCTGGCAGCGATGGCGCATATGACAGCGGATAAAGTCATTAGCCATAAAATTTGAGGTTTCCTAAAATTTAATCGTAGGGGCGCCTGCTTGCTGCGCCCGGACGACCATCGGATAAATTTTTGGGCGCAGCAAGCAAGCGC
>JAYSQD010000159.1:0-22349 GCA_043721835.1 Arenimonas sp.
CCCAAAACCTATCCGATAAATCCATCCGTAGGGGCGCCCGCTCGCTGCGCCCAAAACCTATCCGATAAATCCATCCCTAGGGGCGCCTGCTTGCCGCGCCCAAAATTTATCCGACGGCCTCAAGGGCGCAGCAAGCAGGTGCCCCTATGTTGCAATCTGTCCGATGGCCCATGGGCGCAGCGAGAGGCGCCCCTACGTTTTATTTTTCGGATGCAATTTATCCAATTCCCATTGCCTTGGATTATTAACAATATATTCCTGCATCCCATGTAATTCCTTCTCGTCACGCACAACGCGCTCCCAATAATTACGATGCCATAACGGCTGCAATAAACGACTCCGGGATTTGTTAACAGCAATTGCCGACATTGATTTAAACCGCCGCATAATTTTTCCAATCGTCGGTGATTCCATAGAGGCGTTGCTTGCTGCGCCCAATGCCGAAGACCGGATATTAATAATCCCATGAACATGATTCGGCATTATCACGGATTCATCCAATTCTACCTGCGGGTAATAAATCGGAATTTCATTCCATATCAATTGAATTATTCGGCCTGCATCATTCAATTGTATTTCGTCATCAACAATTTCGCCGAATAGACACTCCCGGTTTTGTGTGCAAATCGTAATGAAATACGCACCCGCCTGACTGTAATCGTAATTCCGTAATCGTATGGATTTTCGATGGTGAATTTTATTATCGAATGTCATTGCAACGCCGCGTTAGATGGATTCAAGCCAATCTAACGAAGCAGAAATACATTTACCGTAAGGAGATATGGGCAGTTTTCGTAGGTGTATGCCTGCCGCACCAAAATCTATCCGATAAATCCTACGTAGGGGCGCCTGCTTGCTGCGCCCAAAATCTATCCGGTGGCCTCATGGGCGCAGCAAGCAAGCGCCCCTACGTTGTAATCTGTCCGAGGGCTCCGTGGGCGCAGCAAGCAAGCGCCCCTACGTTGTAATCTGTCCGATGACTCCGTGGGCGCAGCAAGCAGGCGCCTCTACGATTGGGTCATAAAAAAGGGCTGAATCATCAGCCCTTTTTTACTTCAATCAAAAATCGAATGAATCAATCTGGCAATTCGGTTTTCATGAATTCCGGCATCATCAATGCGCCTTGGTGGATGCCGACGTTGTAATACTTCGTAGCGAAAGTTTTTGCCGAGGCATCGCCTTCGCGAAACTTCGTTAAATCACAAGCAGACTTCGAGGCAATCGTGCCGCTCCACCAGCCGGTCGGGTAGCAGGGTTGCGGGAATGGCAGGGTGCGGAAATTTTTAAAGCCAGCGTCACTCATGGCTTTACGCATATCGTGGATCAAATGCATCAACGCCAGTGGTGATTCACTTTGCTGCACGAGCAGGCCATCCGGGCGCAGGGCTTTCAGGCAGTTTTTATAGAAGGCTTCATTGAATAAACCTTCGGCCGGGCCGACCGGGTCGGTGGAATCGACAATAATTAAATCGATACTTTCCGGTGCAGCGTTTGCCATATACGCCAGACCATCATCAAACATCACGGTCGCGCGCGGGTCGTTGTTGCTTTCGCACAGTTCTGGAAAATATTTTTCTGCCATACGCGTCACTTGTTCGTCGATATCACACTGCACGGCGGTTTCAACGCCTTTGTGTTTCAGCACTTCACGCAGGGTGCCGCAATCGCCGCCACCAATGATGACGACGTTTTTCGGATTGGCGTGCGTAAACAAGGGCGCGTGCGCCATCATTTCGTGATAGAAAAAATTGTCGCGCGTGGTCACCATCATGGCGCCGTCAATGGTCATGATATTGCCCCAGTCGGTGCTCTCGAACATTTCAATTTTTTGAAACGGGGATTGCACTTCTTCGAGTTTGCGTGTGATGCGAAAACCGATGGCTGAGCCGGTGTAGGAGAAGTTTTCGTAAAACCAGGTATCGGACGGGGTCATAGCAAGCTCCAGAAGGAAACCGCGTGAATCACGGGCCGCGCATTGTAGCGAAAACGCAGCATTTATGTAGATACAAAACGTTACAATACACACTCATTTAGTTTGTCGACAGGTTTTACCATGACAGTCAGCTCAGCTTGGTCCATAGCTCGCGCCCGCCACACATATTCGGTGCCGTTCTGGAGCGAGGGTTATTTCGATATCAACGAGCACGGTGAAATGTGCGTGTTGCCACAAGGGCCCGAAGGCCCGAGTTTGCCGCTGCCGGGCATTGTTGATGAATGTCGCGCGGCGGGTTTAAAGCTGCCTTTGCTGTTGCGTTTTTCCGACATTCTTGGCGACCGTTTAAGCAAGCTGCAAAAAGCTTTTGCCAAAGCAATGCAGGATTTGAATTACATCGGTGGTTATACCGCGGTGTATCCGATCAAGGTGAATCAGCATTTAAGCGTTGCCGGTGAACTCGCGACGCAAGGCGGCGAAGGCTTTGGTCTGGAGGCGGGCTCAAAACCCGAATTAATGGCGGTACTGGGTTTGGCAAAACCGGGCAGCGTGATTATTTGCAATGGCTATAAAGACCGCGAATTTATCCGGCTTGCACTGCTTGGCCGTAAATTGGGTTTGCAAACTTTTATCGTGGTCGAAAAACCCTCCGAGCTCGACATCATTCTGGAAGAAGCAAAAAATCTCGACGTGATGCCTGGTCTTGGCGTTCGCATGCGCTTAGCTTCGCTCGGTGCCGGCAAATGGCAGAACAGCGGCGGCGATAAGGCGAAGTTTGGTTTGTCGCCGCGCCAGGTATTGAATCTGGTGGAGCGTTTGAAAGCCACGAACATGCTCGAAGCTTTGCAGCTATTGCATTTCCATATGGGCTCGCAAATTTCCAATGTGCGTGACATTGCCAACGGCATGCGTGAAGCGGTGCGATACTTTGTCGAGTTATCGGCGATGGGTTGCGGCATTCGCTTTATGGATTCCGGTGGTGGCCTGGCGGTCGATTATGAAGGTACCCGTTCGCGCGGTTATTGCTCGATGAATTATGGTCTCGACCAATTCGCGCACAATTTGATTCAGCCATTAAGCGAAGCCTGCGAAGAACACGGCCTGAAACATCCGATGATGATTACCGAAGCCGGTCGCGCGATGACCGCGCATCATGCGGTGATGATAGCGAATGTATCGGAAGTGGAAGCCGCACCGCAAGGCCGCGTCGTTGCCGTCGAAAAAGGCGAGCCGATGGTGCTGAAGCATTTGCGTGAAGTACATCATGCGCTTGATCAACGCCCCGCACTCGAACTATTCCATGAAGCACAACATTATCTGACCGAAGGCCAAACGCTGTATTCGCTTGGACAAATTACACTTGAAGAGCGCGCGAAACTCGATGATATTTTTTATGCGATTGCCCATGGCGTACGCGCACGTTTGACCGGCGAAGAAAAATCACACCGCGACGTGCTCGATGAATTGAACCAGCGTCTGGTCGATAAATATTTCGTCAACTTCTCGGTATTCGAATCGATTCCCGATGTTTGGGCGATTGATCAAGTATTTCCCATTGTGCCAATTACACGCTTAAACGAAGCGCCGGATCGTCGTGGCGTGATTGCCGATCTAACCTGCGATTCAGACGGACGCATTGATACCTATGTCGAAGCCGAAGCACTCAATTCTTCTTTGCCAATGCATTCATTGAAAGATGGCGAAAGTTATTGCCTCGGAATTTTTATGGTAGGCGCCTATCAGGAAGTGCTGGGCGATATCCATAATTTATTTGGCGACACCTATTCGGCCAATATCCGCATCAAGGCCGATGGCAGCCATGAAATCAGCCAGACCCGTAAAGGCGATACGACTGACGTGATGTTGGATTATGTGGGTTATCACCTCGACACTTTGCGCCAGCAATATCGCGATAAAATTTCTGGTGCGGGCTTTGCCGGTGAGCAGGCAGCACAAATGTTGCAGGCGCTGGAAGATGGTTTGACCGGTTATACCTATTTGCATGAAGAGCATGTTTGAGGCTGTATAAATTTCATCCGATGCTGCGATGCATTCCAACGTAGGAGCGAGCTCTGCTCGCGATTGAATCTGTCGAGGTGCATTTCGCGAGTAGAGCTTGCTCCTACGTTAAATTTTAAAGAGACCTTCACCAATGAACGAAGAACTAAAAGTCGGATTTATCGGATTGGGTGCCATGGGCGAGCCGATGGCCGGTCATTTGCATACGCAAGCATTGTTGTCGGTGGTCGGTAATCGCAGCATCAGCAAAGCACAAGTATTGGCTGAAAAATATTCCGTTAATGCCGCCCACGCCAGCCATTATTTTTCTGATTGCGATGTTGTGGTGCTATGTGTTTCGCGAGATGCCGACGTGCTGGAAAATGTAAATGCACTTGCTGGCGTTTTAAAAGAAGGTGCGGTTGTCATTGATCATTCCACGGTGTCGATGGATACCGCAAAGCAAGCACAAAAAATTCTAGCCGCCAGGAATATCGGTTTTATTGATGCCCCGGTTTCCGGTGGTGTTGAAGGTGCACGTAACGGCAAGCTGTCGATTATGGTCGGCGGCACCGAAGAAAACCTTGAAAAAATTCGTCCAGTACTAAATGCCTACGCAGCAAAAATCACTCATATGGGTGACAGCGGCGCCGGGCAAGCGACCAAGGCAGTGAATCAGGTGTTAGTCGCAGGTATTGCCCAAGCGGTTTGCGAAGGCTTGGCGTTGGGCGAAAAACTTGGCTTGAAGCCGGAATTATTGGTGCCTACATTAGCGGCTGGTGCAGCGGGTAATTGGTTTCTGGATAAACGCGGCGCCACCATGATGGCGAGTAATTTTACGCCGGGGTTTAAATCGGCCTTGCTGCACAAAGATTTATTAATCGTGCAACAAATGGCGGCCGATGCCGGTATTCGTGCGACTGTAATCGAGCAATCACTCGCCGACTATGCGGAATTAATGCAGCAGGGTTTTGGCGATGAAGATACTTCAGCATTGATTCGATTAAAACGTGAGCTACCGTAGGAGACCGCTTGCGGGCGACGAGTATATGTAGGGCCATCATATTGTTGGTACAAGTTGGTCGCCCGCAAGCGGCCTCCTACGTTGCGTAATATCGCCCGCAAGCGGGCTACTACGAATTGCTATTGGCAACTTTTGAAGTACTTCGTCCGGCAGCTTTCGCGGAATAAAGTGCTTTGTCGGCGCGTTTGATTAGGCTCTCGGAAGTGTCATTTATGTCGGCAATGGCAATGCCGATACTGGTCGAGAAATTCAATACGACATCACCGAATAACATCGGTGCTTTGGTATTATCGAGAATGATGTTGGCAATTTGTTCGGCTTCCGATGTGGTATGCAGGTCTTCCAGCAGGATGACAAATTCATCACCTGCAATTCGCGCGACGGTATCGGTTTTTCGTACGCTGGCTTTTAGCCGGTTCGCAAATTCGCAGAGCACGGCATCGCCACCGGCATGACCAAAAGTGTCGTTAATCGATTTGAATTTATCCAGGTCCAGATAAAGTACGGCCAGCTTATTACCATGGCGTTTGCCGCGTGCGAGTGCTTCGTTTAATTTGTCGTAGAGCCGATTACGGTTTGCCAATGAGGTGAGCGAATCGAACTGTGCAAGCTGTATCAGTTTTTCCTGGGCGCGTTTGAGATTTGTCGAATCTTGCATCATCACGTAAATGCCTACTACATTACCGCTTGCATCAAAATCCGGAACCGCATTGCCACGAACATAGCGCTGGTCGCCATTATTTTCGACATCGAGTTCGAAATCCACCGGTGAGCCTTCAAAGGCTTGGGACATGCGATTTTCGAGCACCGAAAATGCCGCTTCGCCGCTAATTTCACGAACCGGACGGTTGATAATTTCCTCAATCGGTTTGCCTAGCCAGCGCGCATGGGTAGCGTTGTTATAACGATAAATTCGATCGCGGTCGATGTAGCAAATGGCGGCCGGCATATTGTCGGCAATCAAGTTCAAACGGTGTTCGCTAGCCTGCAGCTTAAATTCGGCTTCTTTTTGTTCGGTAAGATCGAAGGTCATCGAATAGAAACCACGCACATGATTTTGCTGGTCAATATCCGGGATGTTGTGAGTACGGTAATAATATTTCCGTTCGCCGATTTGTGTACTACCTTCAAAAGTTACGTCCTGTCCGTCAAGTGCCGATTCGATAAAAGGCTGTAACTGGCGGTAAGTGGCTTCGCCGCGCACTTCACGCAAGCTGCGTCCTAGAATGTCCTCTGGCTTGAGACCAAGAGTGGTGGCAAGTTTTATATTACAAAACCGGTAATGCTGATCATTGCCAACATAGGAAATCAAGGCCGGCAAGTTGTCGGTAATGGTGCGAACTTGCTCTTCGTTTTCTAGCAAGGCTTGCTCGATGGTGCGTGTTTTTCGATGCGCTTCAAACAACCGCATGACGACGGTGGATAATTCTTTCAAAGCGTTTTTTTGATTGTCGTTTAATTGCTTTGGTATGCGATCAAGCACGCAAAGAGTGCCGAGTTTATAACCGGTATCGGTCTCGAGCGGATGCCCGGCATAAAAACGAATATTGGGATTGCTTTGTACCAGCGGATTATCAAAAAAGCGCTGGTCCTTGAAAGTGTCGGGAATTTCAAATAGTTGATCGGAATGGATGGCGTGTGAACAGAAAGCGATATCGCGTGGCGTTTCGCGGGCTTCTAGACCCCAGTTTGCCTTGAACCATTGTCGGTCTTTATCCACCAGACTGATCAGTGCAATCGGCGAACCGGTGATCGTGGCAGCCAGTCGGGTAATGGCCTGAAATACTGGTTCGTGCGGCGTGTCGAGCACGTCGTAAGCCAGCAAGGCTTCCATGCGTTCGGCTTCGTCAGGCGTTAATGCTGCAACAATGGCCATCCAGATATTCTCTTGCGTTTACAGGCCCGTTGGCTGCACCAAAATCATTGCATACTCGCGGCTACTAAATATGAATGCCAGCCTGTGCCGAGGAGTGTTATGGAGGCGTCAAGATAATGTCAAAAGCAGTTTCTGTTACTCAGTTAGCAGCAAGGTTATTTGAGCGACCACTAAATCGCTCCACACTTTTAAATTTAAATTATTTTACTTTAATCGCCTGCGCCTCAATCCCATGGCTCGACAATGCTTGTTTAGCCGATGATAGCGAACTGGCGGTGCTGTAAGGCCCGAGGCGAACGCGGTATACAGTAGTGCCATTAATGTCGGCGCTTTCGATGCGGGCAACTTCGCCGGTCAAAGCAATGGTTGCTTTCAGATTTTCGGCTTCATCGGGATTTTTGAATGCACCGGCTTGAATCAGAAAACGCGCTTCACTAGGTATAGCTGTTTCCGGTGTTGCCGTTACCAAGTCCGGTGCATTGATAGCAGGTTTTGGTGCGGCATTTCTTTTTGCTTCGGCATCGGCCTGTGCCTGTAATTCGGCATCGGGAATAAGCACTTCTTTTTCTGGCAGCAAGGTATAGAAATCATATTTTGGTTTTGGTTTTTCGGTCGGCTCTTGTGCGACCGGATCTTCGCTGCGTGTAGCTGGTGCTACTGCCGCAGGGTTGGGAGTCGGTTGATCATTGTTACGATTTTTCCAGGCATCACCGAGGAAAAAATAAGCGGCAATAATCAAACCCAATGCTAGGCCAATAAATGCCCATAGCCACGCGGGCATGCCGCCGTTACTGGTACCGCTGCGCTTTGCTTGTTTCTTTGAAGCCGCCATTACATTATCTCCGGGGCTGATACGCCGAGTAAATTCAAGCCATTCACCAAAACTTGCTGAGTGGCTTTGCACAAACCCAAGCGAGCGTGACGCAAATCTTCTTCGGCATTTAAAATGGGTTCGGCATTATAAAAAGCATGAAAAGCAGCCGCTAATTCACGTAAATAATTTGCCAGTATTTGTGGGCCGCGATGCAGTGCGGCCGCTTCTATGATTTCGGGGTAGCGCATTAGTTCACCGAGCAATTCATCTTCCTGCGGCGTAATCAATAATTTACGGGCTGCCAGTGCAGCGCTATCGTTATAGCTAAGATTTTTTTCTTTTAACTGACGGAACAAGGCGCACACGCGAGCGTAAGCATATTGAATGTAATACACCGGATTGTCGTTGCTGCGGCTTTTTGCCAACTCAAGATCGAAATCCAGATGCTGGTCATTGCTGCGCATGATGTAGAAAAAACGTGCGGCGTCGGTACTCACTTCCTGACGCAATTCGCGCAAGGTAACAAAGCTGCCGGCACGCGTGCTCATTTGTACGCGCTCGGCACCACGGAACAAAATCGCGAATTGCACTAATTGAATTTCGATTTTAGCCGGGTCTAAACCCAGACCCTGTGCTGCGGCTTTCAGGCGGGCAATATAACCATGATGATCGGCGCCCAGAATATAAAGCGAGCGCTCGAAACCACGTTCGAATTTCGATAATAAATAACCAAGGTCGGAGGCGAAATAAGTGGTGGCGCCGTTTTCACGTACTACCACGCGGTCTTTATCGTCACCAAAAGCGGTAGCTTTGAACCAGGTCGCGCCACCTTCTTCAAACAAGTGACCATTGGCTTGCAAGGTGTCGATTGCACGCTTTACATAACCGTCGGTCATCAAGGAGCGTTCGGAGAAAAAAGTATCGTGGTGCACACCGAATTCTGCCAGATCACTTCGAATATCACTCAAACACCAATCAAGCCCGGCGCTAAATAAAATTTTGTAATCGACCTCGCCGAGTAATTGTTTGGAGCGGGTAATCAATGCATCCACATGCAATTCTTTATCGCCGCCCTGGCCTTCATCGGCAGGCAGGCCGTCGGTAATTTCAATCGCACTATGACGCAGGCGATCGCCTTCGCGCGCACGCAGGGCACGTGCAATATCGACGACGTAATCGCCTTTATAACCATTGTCGGGGAAGCGCATATTGACGCCGCCGAGTTCGTGATAACGCAGAAAAACGCTAACGGCCAGAATGTCCATTTGGCGGCCGGCGTCGTTGACATAATATTCGCGCTGCACGGTGTGGCCGTGGGCTTCGAGCAAATTGGCCACCGTTGCACCGTAAGCGGCGCCGCGACCATGACCGACATGCAAGGGACCGTTCGGGTTGGCAGAGACAAATTCGACGGTGACCGATTCTCGTGATTGCGCAATGCCGCGACCATAGTCGGTGCCTTGTTCCAGCACGCGACGCACAGTGCCAAAACGGCAGGCTTTAGAAATCGTAAAATTGATGAAGCCGGGCCCGGCAATTTCGACTTTTTCGACATGCTGCGAATCGCAAAAAGTGGCGACAATGGCTTCCGCTAAATCACGCGGCTTCATGCCGGCCGGTTTTGCCAGCAGCAGTGCAATATTGGTCGCATAGTCGCCGTGATCGCGGGACTTGGTGCGCTCAATGACGTAATCGGGTGTCGTTACGTCTTGCGGTAGCTTGCCGTGGCGACGTAAATCCAGAATGGCTTGAGCGACGAGTTCGCGTAGATGGTCTTTCACTGCTTCAATCTTGATTAGGTGGAACCGCATATTGTAACGGTTGCCGGTGTGCTTGCGCTGTCACTGGGCTGTCATGTTCATTGTTTATTCTGTGTTCTAAGGATTTAGACATCCTCTCCTTTCAGCACCCGCCCCCGGGTCTAGAGCACGCCGATTCCTAGTGGATCGGCTTTTTTTTGCCTCAGGTTCTTATCGAGTGCATTTTAGGGGCGCAGCAAGCAGCGCCCCTACGATCATGCTCCGGCGCAAAGCGTTGCGAAGGCGTCCATCACGGCTCGGCCATTGGTGGCTGGCGAGCTTTGGAAATGTGCCGTCAGTGCCGCGCTGGTGCTGCGGACTTTTTCACTATTGGCCAGTTTTTGCGGGCCGAATACGCGTTCGGCTTCGCGGCTGGAAAACCGGTGTAAATCGAAAAAATAATGCTGTTGGCCGTAAGACAGAAAATTCAAGGCCTGTTCGGCCGATTCGGGTTGGTCGGGGCTTAGCCGACGCCGCATTAACTGTTCTTCGGCCAATTGCAGGGCCGAGCGGCCGAGCAAACCAAAGGCTTCGCCCACATTGGCGGTATCAATATCGGCCGCCATGCGGCCCAGACGCTCGCCGCGTCTGGCATCGTGGTCTTGCCGCCAGGCCGGTTTCACGCCATCGAGCCATAAACCCAGACTGCGGGCTAAAGCGCCACCGGTAAGATTGGCCGTATCGGGGCTGGCTTCGCTTAATCGGGGATCAAAAGTGCTGCCGGCAATCATCAATTCCATCGCCACATAAATGGAGCGATCGCTTATTTGATCAAAACCACACACATCAAGTATACGAAAAGTCTCCGAAATACTGGACGCCTCGTTGCCGCCGACCGGGCCAGGGGCGTCTTTGGTTTCGCGTTGGCGTAAGTCATGGCAGGCCGAAAACAAGACCAGTGCCAGCCAATCTTTGGGCGGCATGGCGTCTAAACCGCATTGCTCGATCATTTTGCCCAAGCGGCGTTCAGCAAGGTCCAGCACATGGTCTTCGTTATGATAATGATGGAAGTCGCTACCCAAGCTGCCGTGCCGAAGCCCTAACCGAGCCGTTCCCAGCAAGGCCGCATCGAGATACTTAGCGGTGCCCTTGTCGCTGGTAACGCTTAAAATCCGGGCTTCGAGCCGATTAATAATATCTGGGCGTTTTTGCGCCAAAAGCTCGCGGGCAGCCTTTGCGTCAGGCAGCGCGGACTCACTCGCATCAGCTTGATACAGCGTGGCGTAACCTAGAATCACGGGTGGCTCATGGCGCGACGACTTATCGCTGCTATAACTTATACGACAATGCACGCAAGAACCAGTTTTTTAAAGCTGGCCAAGCTCGGCCATCGAGGTTGGCGGGCCATCACCAATAATGAAATGGTCAAGACAGCGGATATCCAGTAAAGCCAGGGCTTGTTTAAGCCTTGCGGTGACTGCGCGGTCTGCGGCACTGGGCTGCGGATTCCCGCTCGGGTGGTTATGGCCAAAGATAACCGCAGCAGCATTGTGTTTAAGGCAGTTTTTTAGCACCTCGCGCGGGTGCACTTCGGCGCCGTCCAAGCTGCCAGTGAATAATTCTTCATAAGCGAGTAATTGGTGCTGATTGTCTAGAAACATGCAGGCAAATACCTCATGCGGCAATGAGCGTAATCTTCTGGCGAAGTAATCACCGGCCTTGCGCGGGTCGGTAAGTGCTTCGCCACGTTCTAATCGCAAAGCCAAATGACGGGTTCCGAGCTCAAGTGCGGCGATCAGGGCGGAGGCTCGGGCTGGGCCAAGGCCTTTTAGCTTTGCCAGTTGATGGGCAGATAAGTCCAATAAGCCACGTAAACCGTTTTGCTCATTGAGTAGGTGACGGCCGGTATCGACCGCCGATTGCCCGCGCTGACCGGAACCTAAAAAGATGGCGAGCAATTCGGCATCAGACAAAAAAGCAGCGCCGCGCGCTAATAATTTCTCGCGGGGTCTCTCGTGCAGGGGCCAGTCACGTATATGCATGACAAAAATTTACCGCATTGCCAAACCGGCAAACATCGGGAAAGTCTGCAAATCGGGTAAGCTAAGCGCTTGAAACAATGTCGGAAAATTCCTACGTGAGTGCATTGGCAGGACAAAAAATTCTATTGGGCGTATGCGGCGGGATTGCGGCCTATAAATCCGCTGAGTTGCTGCGGCGTCTTCGTGATCAGGGTGCAGAAGTGCGCGTAGTGATGACGCAAAGCGCGCAGCATTTTATCGGCGCAACGACTTTTCAGGCCTTGTCGGGCTTCCCGGTTCGCACCAGTTTGTGGGACGAAGCCGCCGAAGCCGCGATGAGCCATATTGAACTGGCCCGCTGGGCAACTCGAATTTTGATTGCGCCTGCAAGTGCCAATTCGATTGCCCGTTTAGTACAAGGCAATGCCGATGACTTACTTAGCACCGTATGTTTAGCCAGTGATGCACCCATTACCTGCGCACCGGCGATGAATCGATTGATGTGGGCCAATGCGGCAACGCAGGCCAATGTGTCGGTATTGAAACAACGCGGTGTGCAATTTGTCGGCCCAGCCGAAGGCGAGCAGGCCTGTGGCGAAGTCGGTGCAGGCCGGATGAGCGAACCGCAAGACATTATTGATGCGCTGGTGTCGCAAAGTCTGCCGCAAATGCTGGCCGGTAAAAAAATTCTGATTACCGCCGGACCCACTTTTGAAGATATTGATCCAGTACGTTTTATCGGCAATAGAAGTAGTGGAAAAATGGGTTTTGCTTTAGCTGCGGCAGCGCGCGCCATGGGTGCGGAAGTCACGCTTATTGCAGGCCCGGTGAGTTTATGCACGCCGTTTAATGTTAGCCGCACCAATGTTCGCAGTGCCGCACAAATGCGGGTCGCCGTTTTTAATGCTCTGGAAAATCAGGACGTTTATATCGGCGCAGCAGCGGTTGCCGATTTCACACCGACCCAACAAGCCACGCAAAAAATCAAGAAAACCGAAGGTTGTCTTGATCTGGATCTAGTGCCGACCGCCGATATTCTTTCCGAAGTAGCAGCGCATGCACAGCGACCGAAATGCGTTGTCGGTTTTGCTGCCGAAACCGAACAGGTGGAACATTACGCACGCGGAAAACTGGAAAGAAAAAATCTGGATTTGATCGCCGCCAATCATGTCGCTGGTGCAGGTATTGGGTTTGAAAGTGAAGATAATGCCTTGACGGTATTTTCTAAAACCGAACGCTTCGATATCGGCAAGGACAGCAAGTATCAAGTGGCCGCTGCACTACTAAGAATTATTGCCAAACAACTGGAGTCGAAGTCTTGAACTGCGAAATCGAACTGAAAATTCTTGACTCGCGCCTGGGCAATGAATTTCCGCTACCCGATTACGCAACGGCAAGCTCGGCCGGTATGGATCTGCGTGCTCTGTGCGAACAGCCGATTAGCTTGCAACCGGGCGAAGCACAATTGATTCCGACCGGCATGGCAATCCATATTGGCGACCCGAATTTATGCGCGATTTTATTGCCGCGCTCCGGGCTGGGACACAAAAACGGTATTGTGCTGGGGAATTTGGTGGGGCTGATTGATGCCGATTATCAAGGACCCTTGATGGTCAGCATTTGGAATCGCGGGAGCACTGCTTTTACTATTCATCCGGGCGATCGTATTGCACAATTAGTGCTGCTGCCGATTGCGCGGGCCCATTTCAAACAGGTGCAAGAATTTGAACAAAGCGCGCGCGGTGACGGCGGCTTTGGCCACACGGGGGTGCGGTGATGTTTGAGTATAAAAAAATCAATGAAGAAATGGAAAATCGATTTGATTGCTTCAAATGCAGGCGGAGTGCGGTGATGTTTCAGCACAGGGGAAATGTATGAAAAAACCATCGATGGATTTAGATGCTTTAAAAGCGGGCGGTTGGCGGCCTTTGGTCGCCGTGCTGTGCGTCGTGCTCGCACTCTGGCTCATTTGGAAAGGCTATAACGTCTATTCCGACCAACGCTTGACCGAGACTGTTGAAGTCAAACGCAGTCAAATTGTGCAGCTGGTCAATCCGGTGGTAAAACGCGCCATCGACAAGCTCAATGTGAGTCGCGAACGCACCATGGTCATTACTGCGCTGAAGCGTGGCGACATTGCGGCAGCCAAGGGCGTCATGTCCCAGGGCTGGCCTGAAGTGGAGCATGTCGATTTCTACGCTCCCGATTTGAATGCGGCGTATGCCGACCCGCAGGCATTTGGGTTTGGCAAATTGGCCGTCATAGAAACCGCGCTTGACAAAAAGTCAGCGTATCTCGCTATTGCAATCGATAACGGCG
Source organism: Arenimonas sp. (assembly GCA_043721835.1). Lineage (GTDB taxonomy): Bacteria > Pseudomonadota > Gammaproteobacteria > Xanthomonadales > Xanthomonadaceae > Arenimonas. Next base: position 13,725 of record JAYSQD010000159.1, read on the forward strand.
GCCCACGCATTGCACTTGCAGCACCGGTGAATGACGAACAAGGCCAGCTTTTATCGGTGGCGTATGTGCGCTTGCCAATAAAAGATTTGGTAGCACCCATTGCCAACGCAGCGCCCAGTGGCGCCTATGTCAGTTTGCGACAAGGCCGTTTTGATGTTGCCGAAGCCGGTGATACTGAAGCGCTGCGCACAGCCATTGATATTGGCGCTGTGGAAATTGCAGGTACGCCATTGAAGGTGATTGCGGTCGCACCCGACGCACCCGCAGGTTTGGCAGGACTTAAAGGGGTTGGCGAATTTGTTTTAGGTTTACTTTTTCTTGCTGCAGGTTTAGCGGTATTTTTCTTGCCTAAGCTAATGAAGGGCAAGAATGCCGTAGCGGTTGAAAAAGTGGAAGAGCTGACCTTGTCGCAGCTGCAACAAACTGGCGAGATTTCTCGCCCGGATGAAAAACCGGTATTTGTACGTCCTACCGAAGAGCGTACTGCAGTGGCCAAAATTTTGGTGAACCGCAATATTTTTCGTGCCTATGATATTCGCGGCATTATAGGCGAAACCCTGGACACCTCTATCGCTAAATTAATTGGTCATGCTGTTGGTAGTTTGATGCATGAAAAAAATATTCGTAGCATTGTGGTCGGCCGTGACGGTCGTTTGTCATCACCGGAATTATCACAAGCCCTGATTGACGGGTTACGTATGGCCGGTCGTGATGTGATTGATCTGGGCCTGGTGCCAACTCCTGTGGTGTATTTTGGCACCTTTCATTTGCGTACCGGAACTGGCATTTCGATTACCGGCAGTCATAATCCATCCAATTACAATGGCTTTAAAATTGTAGTCGATGGCGAAACTTTATCCGGCGACGCTATCCAAATGCTGTACGCGCGCATTTCGGAAAATAAATTGCACCGTAGCGAATCCACCGGCTCGGTCATGCCGCGCGATATTAGCGACGACTACATCACGCGCATTAGTAGCGACATCCAGATTGAACGCAAGCTGCGCGTAGTCATTGATTGCGGCAACGGCGCGGCGGGCGAATTGGCGCCACGCTTATTGGAAGCGATTGGCGCTGAAGTTGAACCGCTATTTTGCGAAATTGACGGCACTTTTCCGCATCATCATCCCGACCCAAGTGACCCGAATAATCTGGTTTCATTAATACAAGTCGTAAAACGCACAGGCGCGGATATTGGTTTGGCGCTCGATGGCGATGGTGATCGTTTGGGTGTAGTCACGCGTTCTGGCGAAATGATTTATCCCGATAAATTATTGATGCTGTTTGCCGCCGATGTGTTGGAGCGCAACCCGGGCGCCTGCATTATTTATGACGTGAAGTGCACCAATTTATTGCCGACGCATATCTTGCGCTACGGCGGTAGTCCGTTAATGTGGAAGACAGGCCACTCACTGATCAAGAGCAAGATGAAAGAAACCGAAGCCGAATTGGCAGGCGAAATGAGCGGCCACTTCTTCTTCCGAGAACGCTGGTATGGGTTCGATGACGGCTTGTATGCTGCCGCGCGTTTGCTGGAAATTCTGGCGGCAAGCCCTGAAGATGCCGACGAAGTTTTTGGTGCCTTGCCGAAAAGCGTATCGACCCCGGAAATTAAAGTGCCGGTTGCCGAGGGCGAGCAATATAGCTTTATCGAAAAATTTGTCGCCCAAGCAAAATTTGAAGGCGCCCGTATTTCGACAATCGACGGTATGCGTGCCGATTGGTCCGACGGTTGGGGTTTGGTGCGGGCATCCAATACCACACCCGTTTTGGTGCTGCGATTTGACGCTAAAGACAACGAGGCCTTGACGCGTATTCGGTCGGCGTTCCGCCAGCAATTATTGACGGTGGATCCGAGCTTAAGTTTGCCGTTTTGATGTATGTAACCGTAGGCCGGGACCCGACCTACGCTTTATATTCAATAATTACTTCGATGGCGTCACTGGTGCTTGCGCAACGGGTGCTGGTGCAGTACTGGCAGGAACAACGCTCGCAGCAGGTGCTGGCGTGCCGGTGCCGCGCAGTTCGCGATATCGCGCCAGTACAACAGCGAATTCGTCTTCCATGGTCTTTACATCGTTATGGCTCGCTACTTGTGCGGTTTGTTGTTTTACCAATTCGTTGTGCATGTCTTGAATTTGTTTTGTACGCACGGGGTCAACAGGGCGCTTTGCCAGCTCAACTTCCGATGCCTGTGACAACATGCCGGTCAGGCTTCCGCGAATGCTTTTGATGCTGATGTCGGTCGATTCAATCGTTTGCTGCAACAAATCAATGCGTTCTTTATAAGTACGACGTAAATCGTCTTCAGTTGCATAGTTAATCAGCATGGCATCTTCAACGCGTTTTTGCTGATCGGCAATTTTCTTGGCTTCGGCATCGGTGCTGGCTTGTTGTGCTTGCGCAGCGCGCTCTTCTGCCGTCAAGGCGCGGTCCACTGTACCCGAAATGGTGCTGGAACCTTTGGCATTAATTTCAGTACGGGCCTGGTTCACTGCCTCTGGCGGTAATTGATCGCTCACTTGGACTTTGCCGTTTTTATCGACCCAGCGGTAGAATTTCTTCTTTTCTTCAGCGTTCAAACCACCGGCTAATAAGCCAGTAATAATCGCGAGTGCGAGCAGCGAACGGATTTTCATATTGATTCCTTAAGCTTCACTTCCATACTGCGAACGATACGCCACTAAAGCTTGTTTGTAAGCCTGTAGCGCCGAATTTTCTTCGGTCAATTGCAACAGTTGGGTTAATCCGGCCACAGCCATTACCGGCAAACCGAATTCTGCGGTTACTTCCTGTGCGGCCGAGCGAGTTCCGGTTTGGCCGCGCTCTTCTCGGTCCAGTGCAATCAACACGCCGCAAGGCGTCGCGCCTGCTTGCTTGATGATCTCGATCGATTCACGAATGGCGGTGCCGGCGGTAATCACGTCATCAACAATCAAGACGCGGCCTGCTAATTTCGCCCCCATCAAACTGCCGCCTTCTCCATGGGTTTTGGCTTCCTTGCGATTGAACGCTACCGGCACATCCTGCCCTTTGGCAGCTAAGGCAACGGCCAGACTAGTTGCCAATGGAATCCCTTTGTAAGCTGGCCCGAACAGCATATCGAACTTGAATGCCTGCGATTGCAAAGTCGCGGCATAACATTGGCCAAGGGCTGCCAGTGCGCTGCCTGAATCAAATAAACCGGCATTGAAAAAATACGGACTAACTCGGCCGGATTTTAGGGTAAATTCGCCGAAGCGAAGGACCTGTTTGCTGATCGCCAGTTCAAGAAATTCGCGTTGGTGGGGGTGCATGTATTCAGCCGTAGGTAGTGAGTAATGAGCCGTAATCAAGTTCGGAACTGGTGGGAAGTATAAATCATCAACCGCATTGCGGCGAAAGCCAAGGCATTTGCTAAACTCTAGCAATCGCTCACGGCTTCGCTTAAATCCAAAATGAAAATAATCAGCTTCAATGCCAATGGCATTCGTTCAGCCGCGACAAAAGGTTTTTATGACTGGCTGGCACAACAGAACGCCGATGTCCTATGTTTGCAAGAAACCAAGGCACAACGCGACCAGCTTGATGATAGTCAATTCCATCCGTCCGGCTATCATAATTTTTTTCGGGACGCATCGACAAAAAAAGGTTATTCCGGCGTTGCTATTTACTCGAAGAAAAAGCCTGACGAAGTGCGTACGGGCCTGGGCTGGAGTGAATTCGATGAAGAAGGCCGTTACATCGAAGCCCGCTTCGGCAATTTGAGTGTGGTGTCTTTGTACTTGCCCTCGGGCTCATCGAAAGAAGAGCGGCAGCAATTCAAATTCAAGGTGATGGATTGGATAACGCCAATATATCAAGAGTGGCTAGCTAACGGGCGCGACTATGTGATTTGCGGCGACTGGAATATTGCCCACACAGCGAAAGATATCAAGAATGCAAAGTCGAATGAAAAAAATTCCGGCTATTTGCCGGAAGAACGCGCTTGGTTAAGCCAATTATTTGAACAACATGGTTGGGTCGATAGTTATCGTCATCTCAAACCCGAAGGTCAGGATTACACTTGGTGGAGTCAACGCGGCGCCGCACGCGCGAAAAATGTTGGCTGGCGCATTGATTACCAAGTGGTGAGCCCGGAGATGAAAAAGCGTTTGAAGCATTGCGAGATTTTTCCCGAGCCAAGATTTTCCGATCATGCACCTTATGTGGTGGAGTATTTATGAGTGCAGCCGTTGACAACATTGAAGCCAGACCAAATTACAAGGGTTGGTCGGGAATAAAGCGTGCGTTTGCAACACCATCAGCATTAACCATGATGTTTCTGGGGTTTGGTTGTGGTTTGCCATTTCTTTTAGTGGGCGGAACATTATCGACTTGGCTTCGTGACACGGGCGTAACTCTGAGTGCCATTGGTCTGATCAGTTATGCGAGTTTCTTTTATGTTCTTAAATTTTTATGGGCGCCGTTGATTGATCGCTATCCCTTGCCATTTCTGGGTCGCCGTAAAGGCTGGCTTGCTGTTTCGCAACTACTCTTGGTTGTCGCTTTGATTGCAATGGCAATGCATGGGCCAGGCGTTTCGATAATGACATTTGTCGCTCTAGTTGGCTTAGCTTCTTTTGCAGGCGCCACACAGGATATTGTGGTTGATGCCTACCGAATTGAAATCGCACCATTAGAAGCACAGGCAGCGCTCGCCGCTACTTACACGCTGGGTTATCGCTTGGCTTTAATGACTTCAGGTGCATTGGCCTTGTATCTTGCACAGCTCAGTGGATGGCAAACAGCTTATTTAGCAATGGCCGGATTCATGCTGTTACCGCTGCTTGTAGGGCTGCTATCACGCGAGCCAGTAGAGGAAAAAGCGCTGGTAATTCGCGAGATAAATATTGGTGAAGCGTTTATCAAACCGTTTCAAGATTTCTTTATGCGTAATGGCTGGGTTTTAGCATTAGCACTTCTAGCATTTGTAGGCTTATTTAAGTTGCCGGATCAAATGATTGGTGTGCTTGCCGGGCCGTTTTATCTGGACTCGGGTTTTACTAAAGCAGATATCGCAACGGTTTCAAAACTCTATGGCGTCTGGATCGGTATTGCAGGCGCATTTCTGGGCGGGTTTTGTGTCGCTGCTTTCAATATTCGCCGCATGCTTGTTATTGCTGCGATCGCCGTTGCCGTATCGAATTTGGCGTTTTTACTTATGGCGATGCATCCATCGGAAAACTGGGCATTCTTTGCTGCGATCAGTGCCGACAATCTTTCGCAAGGTTTTGCCGGTACCGTTTTAGTGGCATTTATGTCTGGCCTGACCAACCGAAACTTTACGGCAACCCAATATGCACTGCTTGTGTCGTTGGCCAATTTACCGGGCAAATTTATCGGTGGCGTATCTGGCTATATTGTAGAAGCCACGAGTTACCAAACTTTTTTCATCTTTAGTTCAATTTCTGTCATTCCGACCTTGCTGTTGCTGGCTTGGTTATGGAACAAGTTAGAAAAAACTGGCGATTCTGAATGAATAAGCTGTTTCTTTGGCATCGAACTCGAGTTAATCTGAACTCCCCCCAATAAACTTAATCTCTGTGGCCGACTTTCTTCTCCGAGATATTGATGACCGTGTCGCGAACCGTGTGAAGGAACTCGCGCGTCAGAGGGGTTGGCCTTTAAATGACGTTCTATTATTGTTGGTCAAACAGGCCCTTGGCATGGCCGAACCAGATCCTGCTCCCATCCCAGGTGATATTGCACGCTTAAACGGTGCGTGGAACGAAGACGAGTCGCGCGCTTTTATGGAAGCGATCAATTCATTTTCCGAATTACCCGACGATGCACCGTCTTACATGATCAACAAAGAAGGCAGTAATTAATACACGTAGGGGCGCCTGCTTGCTGCGCCCATGGTCTGCCGCAGATTTTGGGCGCAGCGAGCAGGCGCCCCTACGGTTGTTATTTCGGATACACCACGCCCAATACACGCAAACCCTTCGCACCAGTGACTGCAGGTAAATTCCCGGGACGTTTGGCGAGGGTTTCTTTTGCTAACCAAGCGAAGGCTGCGGCTTCAACGTAATCAGGGTCAAGCCCGTGCACGGAGGTTGAATCGATCTGAATAGACGAGCCCAGTAAATCCGCAAGATGCTGCATCAAGACCGGATTATGGCCACCGCCACCGCAGATCAAAACACGCTGACACCTTGGCATTTCAGCCTGCAATGCAGTAACAATAGTGTGCGCGGTAAGTAAAGTAAGTGTGGCTTGAACATCGGCCGGCGAAATATTCAGCCCCTGCATTTTTGTTTGCAGCCATAATAAATTAAACAGATCGCGGCCGGTAGATTTTGGTGGCGTTAACGCAAACCAAGCATCACTCAGGCAGCGCTGCAATAGTTCAACGTGCACAACTCCAGATGTAGCGAATTCACCATTTGTATCGTAATTTTTATTGAGGTGTTGCCGACACCAGGCATCCATCAGACCATTGCCGGGGCCAGTATCAAAACCACGGACTTGGCCATCGCGATTCAATAAGGTCAGGTTGGCGATGCCGCCAATATTCAAGATGGCACGCTCTTCATTGGGGTCGGAAAAGACGGCCGCATGAAATGCCGGCACCAATGGCGCGCCTTGACCGCCGGCAGAGACATCGCGCCGGCGAAAATCTGCCACCGTATCAATGCCGCATTGCTCGGCGATGATATGCGCGTCGCCCATTTGCAGAGTGAAAGGATGTTCGCCATTGGGGGCGTGGCGCAGCGTTTGGCCATGCGAGCCAATCGCTGTGATTTTATCGGCAGTGACATTGGCATCTTGCAGACATTGATTGACGATGGATGCAAAGCATTGCCCGAGTTCAGTATCAAGACGACCAACGGCATCCAGATGAATAGCCGCATCGGTTTGCGATAAGGCCAAAAGATTTTTCACCAACGCGGTTGGCAGATCATAAGTGCGTGCGAACTCAACTTTGGTGTCGGGTTCAAAGCGCATCAGAACGGCATCGACACCATCCAGGCTAGTGCCTGACATGAGGCCAATAAAAAGCCCACTATTGAAAGTGGGCGTTGAGGTTTTTTCATTATTCATGAGCGCAGTTTAGCGTTTTGCGAACTGTAGTCCACGTTCCATGCTTTCCATTTTTGCAATCGACGGTGCGATAGTGGCCTTGAACGAAGCCAATTGTGCGCCATCCAGCGGCAGTGGTTTTGGCATGGTGACTTTCAAAGGATTCACTTGCACTTTGTTGACCATGAATTCGTAGTGTAAGTGTGGGCCGGTCGCCAAGCCGCTCATGCCAACATAACCAATGGTGACGCCCTGGTTTACGTGCGCGCCCATCTTGTATTTTCCAAATGCCGACATATGGCCATAGAGCGTACTACGGCCTTGTCCGTGGTCTAAAACCACCGCACGGCCATAGCCATTTTTCCAGCCAACAAAACTCACGCGGCCATCGCCTGCGGCCATGATCGGGGTGCCGGTGCCGGCTGCATAATCAACCCCTTTGTGCATGCGCATACGGCCCAAAACCGGATGATTGCGCATGCCAAAAGTAGAAGATAAACGTGCGAATTCTATTGGAATGCGCATCAATACTTTTTTCAGCGGATTGCCATTTTGATCAAAATATTGGGCTTCACCATTTTTGTTGAAACGGTAAGCCGTATAAGTTTTTCCGCGCGTGACAATGCGTGCTGCCAGCACCGCGCCGTTGCCCATGCGCTGTCCTTCGCGCCACTGGTCTTCATACACGACATGGAAGGTATCGCCATCGTTCAAGTCTTCCACGAAGTCGATATCGTATTTGAATACATCGGCCAGTTTATTAATTGATGATGTCGTCAAACCGGCTTGTTTGGCATCAAAAGAAAAAGATTTTTTAATCACGCCCGATGCAATGGCAACTTCCTGATCGACTTCGCGCTGGATAATATTTTCCTTCGCCTTGCCGTCTTCCAGCACCAATTCAATGCGAGTGCCTTCATCGCGATCAAATGCCAGCGTCTTCAATTCACCCTTGGCACTCAACTCAAAAGCGAGCTCTTTGCCGGGGCCAATTTTGGACATGTCTTTGCGGGCGCCGGGCACTACCATCATCTGGCGCATGGTCTTCAAAGGCAGGTTTAATTCTTTGAAAATATGGGTGAGGGTTTGACCATTTTTTACTAATACATAATGCCAACCGCTTCCGGCATCAGCGCTTTGCGGCTCTTTGGCTTCGGGCAAGGCCAACGAAACATTTTCTTCTCGCAAAACAGTGACGGGCTCACGCATGGCATTGGCCATTCCCGGTGCGATGGCTATTACCATCGTACCGACTACACTGAATACGCCAGCTAAAAACCAGTGTTCGTGAGTCCAGCGTGAGAGTGCGCTGTTAATTTTAGAATGTTGCAAAACGAACTCCGTCGGCAAAACCGGCCAGTGCAAGAGCAGCAAAGATAACCAAGATCAAAACCCTGCGTCAAACCCTTGTAATTACTGGATTTTTTGTTCATAAAGGTTTAACTTTAACTTAACTTCACGGCTTAACTTTAGTTCGTGATTCAATAGCCACTTTTTAATGGCCCAGGGCCAAGAAATCATGACCACAATCGCAGAAAGTCTCGCCCTGATCGGGCGAGGCGCAGAAGAAATACTCAAAAT
>JAYSQD010000160.1:0-1347 GCA_043721835.1 Arenimonas sp.
TTGGGCGCAGCAAGCAGGCGCCCCTACGTCAGAGGCTGCGAATAATCGGGCTCCTACGAAGATAAACAAAGCACCCCATCTTCACTGCAACTCTGCGAACCTTTTGCCTATCGGCTTGCCTCTAATAGGCAACCCACAGGAGATAAGCATGAACCGTCGAAATATTCTCGCAAGCCTAGCGGCCCTAACCGCCATGTCATGGTTTGGAACAAGCAGTGCTGCCACGACCTTGGTTAACACTGTGGTCAAGTCACTAAAAAAATCCAAAGCCGAATGGAAAAAACTATTACCCGCCGCAGCCTATGGCGTGCTGTTTGAAGAAGACACCGAGCGTCCTAATTCAAGCGAGCTGAATGCGGAACACCGCAATGGCGTGTTTATATGCGCGGCCTGTTTTTTGCCCTTATTCAGCAGCAATGCCAAGTTTGATAGTGGCACCGGCTGGCCGAGTTTTAGTTATCCGATTGAAGGCCATATTATTAAAAAAACCGATTACAAATTAGTTTTCCCACGTACCGAATATCACTGCGCTCGCTGCGGTGGGCATCAAGGTCATGTTTTTGATGATGGCCCAAAACCAACCGGGCTGCGTCATTGTAATAACGGTGTGGCATTAAAGTTTATTTTGAAAGGTAGTGCATTGCCTACCTTGAGGGCTTAACGTGAAAAATATTTTTTCAAAATTACTGTTAACTGTTGCCGCTATCATTACGTCAAGCCTAGCTTTTTCTGCCGTTATGGTCGATTTAGATATGCCGAAAAAATCAAAGGACGGCCTGGAAACCGCCGTCTTCGCCGGTGGTTGTTTCTGGTGTACCGAGTCGGATTTCGATAAAGTGCCTGGCGTAGTTTCCACCACCTCGGGCTATACCGGCGGCACCGTCAAGAATCCAAGCTATGAAGAAGTATCGGCTGGCGGTACCGGCCATGCGGAATCGGTGTTAGTGAAATTTGATCCGAAAAAAATTAGCTACGCGAAATTATTAAAAGCCTATTGGTTAAGCATTGATCCGTTGACCGCTGACCGACAATTTTGTGATGGTGGCCATCAATATCGCAGTGCGATTTTCTATCTGAATGAAAGCCAGAAGAAGCAAGCACTCGCCTATAAAAAATCACTCGAAGACAGCAAATTTTTCAAGCAAGCAATCGTCACTGAAATTAACGCTGCCACCGAGTTTTATCCTGCCGAAGATTACCATCAGGATTATCACGACAAAAATCCGATTCGCTATAACTACTACCGCAATGCCTGTGGTCGTGATGCGCGCCTAGAACAAATCTGGGGCAAAAAGAAATAATTTGAATATTGTAGGGGCGCCTGCTTGCTGCGCCCAAGGTTTGCGG
>JAYSQD010000161.1:0-8563 GCA_043721835.1 Arenimonas sp.
TTCGGCTTTTTCAATCAATTGCTCGGCACTGCCAATCATTCGCCAATAGCCCGAACCCACTGCTTTGACTTGTGTTGGCCAATGCTTTGCGCTGCAGCCAGTTTTACCGAGTGCAGAAGGCGCGTATTTCGGAATCGCGCCTTTTTTGTCGGGCCGTACTTGTTGGCCGGTCCATTGCACCAACTCGATGTACTGACCTTGCTTGAGTGACAAAGCAGGTGCGATACCCAGCAAGGGCTTGAGCTTCTGCCGTGCTTTCGATTCGTCGGCCCGACAACTCAATATGCGTTGCTGGATGCTCGTGTGATGGCTCTGATCCAATCGCACGGTCATGCCGGCACGTACAGGGTTTAGATCCACATACGCCATCGCTGCCAGTACGGCACGTTCATCGGCCAGCACCTGGCATTTGAAACGGCCTTCCCAAAAGCGCCCGGTGCAAATGTCCTCGCTATTGGCGATACGCGCGATCGGTTCGTTGATGCAACGCATCAGCCACGACAATGAGCAGAGCCGTTGTCGCAATATCGCAATGCGCTGTGTTTGTTTTAGCAAGCGCTCGATCCGCAGTTCATCGTCTTGCTCGCGACGATGGAATAGCTGACACCAGCGGCGGGCAACCTCTTCTTCCGACCATTGTTGTGCAGCATCAACATCTACATGCACTACCACGTGCAGATGGTTGCTCATGACGGCGTAACCATAAATGCCAACAGCAAAACATGCCGCGACTTCTTGCAAGCGCTGCTCTACGTAAACCTTGCGGTAGGAATAGTCCATGCCGGAATACGGATCGACGCCGCAAAGCCACGCACGACGAACGCAGCGGGATACACAGTGATATGCGCCGGAGGTGTTATCGGAAACAAAGACAGAGCGTGCTGTAGCCATGGCTAATTATGGCGGGAGCGTTCAAGCATTAATGTAGGAAAAATCTGAAAAGCCTGTCAGGCAATATGGGTTTGGTGGGTGTCCGCAGTTTTTCATCTGGTGTCCGCAGTTTTTCCGATAAATATTACGCCGAGCAATAGAGCCGTAGGGCGCAATCAGCTTCATCATTCCGCCGAACAAGTACCGCACCGATAAATATTACGCCGAGTAATAGTCGGCGGTAATCAGCGTTTTTGTCTGCCATGATATTAATCGGTTGGGGCGCTGGGCAGATTTTGTAGCATCGGGTCGCATGGGTTTATGCGGTAAGGCAGGTATTGGCGCAATGATGAAGCGCATTGCGCCCTACGGTGCTTCTCACCACTTCCTTGGTAACTTTTTCAAGACCACCAGAGCCGTAGGGCGCAATGCGCTTCACCATTGCGCCTAATAAGTACCACACCGATAAATATTACGCCGAACAATAGTCGCAGGTAGTCAGCATTTTTGTCTGCCATGATATTAATCGGTTGGCACGCTGGGCAGATTTTGTAGCATCGGGTCGCATGGGTTTATGCGGTACAGCAGGGTTTGGCGCAATGGTGGAGCGTATTGCGCCCTACGGTGCTTTTAAAGCGGCATTACCGTGCAGACAAGCATTTTCTACGTGTTTTCATACATGTGAAATATTTACGTTGTTTTGTAAGCAGACACATGGAAAGCTCTTTTTTAAACCACATTAATCGTCTGTGCTAGGGGAACTATTCGTGCATTGCCTGTGAGATTTCATTTTGCAATGTTCAAAGATCTGCCGAATACCTTTTTGCTATTGAAACTCAATCCATTACTCGGGGGCACAAAATGCAAAGGCACATTTTTTTCTTTTATCGCGGTTTTATCGTTCGCTACGGGGCTAAAAGCACAAGAATCCAAAGTCTGTGCCGACACCACTAATAAACAAACGGACGCATCGAATGCCTATGCAAAGCACGTTGATGATTTTAATGAAACCAAACCGCCGAACATGGATCAGCCTCAGAGCCGTAGGGCGCAATGCGCTTCACCATTGCGCCTAATAAGTACCACACCAATAAATATTACGCCGAACAATAGTCGCAGGTAATCAGCGTTTTTGTCTGACATGATATTAATCGGCTGGGACGCTGGGCAGATTTTGTAGCATCGGGTCGCATGGGTTTATGCGATACAGCAGGGTTTGGCGCAATGGTGGAGCGCATTGCGCCCTACGGTGCTAACGACCACAGTCGTCAGGAAGTCGTAAGGACGGGCATATTTCTTAGTGATACTGTGCTTAGAGCATCTGTTCTCTTAAGAAGCTGCTTTTAAAGACAGCACAATTCCAAAGATTGAAAACAAATTTGCGAGACTCAAATTTGTCAGAAGGAAACACAAACCCGGAGCTTATGCTTCTACATTCTTAAGGACTACATCAGATGCCCACCGACCCGAAAAAACCGGCGACACCGCCTGCGATCCAGATAATCCCAGACGGGAAGAGCACTGCGCCGCTGCGGCCGGCCAGGCCCAGTGGCCACGACCCCGACCTGAACCCGCGCTTTCGCAAGCAGGACGCGGCCGATTCGCTGACCGGCTGCAGTTCAACCTACGACAGCTACGGGCCGGCGTACGAGGCTTTATTGGCCGGCAACGAGGCTTTCCTTGCGGCCGCAGTGGCTAACCCGTTGTCACCGCAGGCTCTGGATGTTGCTGCGATGGCCAAAGCACAGCTTCCCTACACCGTGGTGGTGTGCTGCTCGGACTCGCGTATGGCACCCGAAGCGATCTACAACCAGACCCTGGGCAACCTCTTTGTCATCCGCAACGCCGGCAATATCATTGATTCCGTGGCGATTGCCAGCATCGAATACGCGGTGCTGAACTTCGATGTCCAGTGTGTTCTCATCCTAGGTCACGAAAACTGCGGCGCGGTAACTGCGGCGGCCCAAGCGTGGGCCGATAATACCGCCCCAGCCAACATCTGCGGCAGCCTCGACAGCATCATCTCGCAGATCATTGCGACAACTCTGACTCCGAATGCGACCACGCTCAGCACTTTGCAATCGAATCCGAAAGACACCGGCGCGTTGCGGATGGCTTGCATGTTCAATGCCCAGGCACAAGCATATGCGCTGATGAACGGCAGCAGCATTACCAACAACGGGACTCAGATTATGTGGGCGTTTGCAAATCTCAGCACCAGCGTCTCAGGCCAAGTCTTAGGAGTTTTGAACGGCGTTGTAGGGAACAATTACTACGGGCCATCACAAACGCGTACGAGCTGAACGGGGCTGGTGTCCTGCCGTCGTCGCCAACAAAAGGAACAAAAGGAACAAAAGGGGGCAGAGTGATTTATCTGATGAAACTCCTAACAACTAGTTCAATTAAATCGTAAGCTTCCCCATTAAGTAGACAACCCAAAACTGGAACTTTCTGGCATCTTTAGCCTAGGATGTTTTATGAAAACAACACAATTTAGAGCCGTAGGGCGCAATGCGCTTCATCATTGCGTCTAATAAGAGCCGTAGGGCGCAATACGCTCCACCATTGCGCCGAATAAGTACCGCACCGATAAATATTACGCCGAGTAATAGTCGGCGGTAATCAGCGTTTTTGTCTGCCATGATATTAATCGCTTGGGACGCTGGGCAGATTTTGTAGCATCGGGTCGCATGGGTTTATGCGGTACAACAGGGTTTGGCGCAATGGTGGGGCGCATTGCGCCCTACGGTCCTTCTCACCACTTCCTTGGTAACTTTTTCAAGACCACCAGTTGCCGGTCTTGGTCTCTTCTCAGAAAACCGCCTTGCACCAGATCACGGATGACGTGATTGACCATTTCGCGGGTGGCGCCGACTCGGTCGGCAATCTCTTGCTGGGTGATGGTGATGGGAATGCTGTGGGTAGTGTGCTCGAATGGCACGATGTCGTTGAACAAGGTGACGATTCGTTCGTAAACACCATCCAGTGCCAGGCTTCGCACTTGCTGGGTTGCATGGCGCACGCGTGCGATCAGTTTCAGGATCAGGCTTTCGGCAAACTCCGGGTAGTCACACAGGAATTGCCGGATTTCATTTTCATGCACCACAATGCATTGGCTCTCAAGCATTGCTTTTACCGAGGCAGAACGCACGCCGCCATCGAGCAATAATTCGCCGAAAAATTCACCGGGCTCCAGCACGTTGTAAACCAGCTCGCGGCCTTTGTCGTCGCGAGTAAAAACCTTCAACTGTCCTGTCATCAATATGTAGAGCGCGTCGGAAGCATCGCCCTCTTCAATCAGTAACTGCCCGCGCGTAAACGAGCGAACATTACCGCGCGTGCCAAGTAGTGCTAACAGCTGAGGCGACAGACGGTCTGACTCGTCTTTAATGGCATCCGCTTTCATTGTGCCTCCCCGGCGAATGCGCGTTGTCTCTTGTACTTTTAACGCGATATCGCCGTGTGCACAATCACTACGTGCATGTGAAATATTTATATTGTTTTGCAAACGCAGCAATAGAAAGACGTTTATAAACTAAACACGGTTGCCAACGATAGTCGTAAGGAAATCGTAAGAATAAAAGCAATAAGGTGCATAGATCATAGGGTGGCCTGTGGCGCACCACTCTTATACATTACGACGTAATTCGGTGCGCGACACGTGCACGCAATCATGCGTGTCCGACGCAATGATGGAGCGCATTGCGCCCTACGGTGCTTGGTGTACTTTTAACGCGGCATTGCCATGCATACAAGCATTTTCATGAATGTGAAATATTTACGTTGTTTTGTACACATACACATGGAAAGCTCGTTTTGAAATAAAGGCAATTGCCAACGATAGCCGCAAGGAATCGTGAGGCGTTCAAACATCACTAATTGCTTGTCAATGTAGATGTTGCTTGTGTGCGTCGGAACGGCGCATCAATATTTCCAGGGGAATTCACAATACAGGGAGAAGACTATGGGTACGCGCATCATTCTTAACGTAGAAGTAGTGCGTAGTGGCACTATAAGGACTGTTTTGATTCGTATCGACAACAAGGATATTCCGCTTAGACGCGGGCAAGGTCAGTTTGAGGCAAGCCAGGGGGTGGAATACGATTTTTTTTGGCAAATAGATGGTAGCCGCGGCAGCAGCATTTCCCTTACGATTTCCGACGAAGACGGCAACGTGAAGAAGGAATTGGACGATGCCTATACGGCCATTCGCGGACGATTAGGAATGAATGCCGGTTCAAATGCTTTTGTCGCTTAGGGGAATTGCCATGAGTCGTCATACGATTGCGTTATCTTTCATCTTCGTTTTTTCCTTTACGGAAATCGCCTGCGCCTCTGAGCCGTTTACGCCGGAACAACGCGCTGAAATACAAAAAATGATAGCAGCCGAGCGCCAACAGATCCGACAAGAAGTGCGCGCTGAAATTCTGGCAGAGCTTAAGCAAAACAAATCAGGCGCTATCGAGGTAGACCTGGCTCAGCCAATGAATACTCAACAAACCGTCACTGCAATGCCTCCTTTGGTTAAGCCGGCACTGACAGATGAGATCACTGTCGTCACTGCAGGCAGAGAGCTCAGTCAAGGAAAATCGAGTATCGAGTTTAGTGCTGCGGCCGGCGACAGCGATGCCACCATCGTGATCGGTGATGCATTTGACACCTCTACGAGCGACAAAGTCACTTCAAGGGGCTGGCGCCTCAAGCTCTCATCTCCCATCAATAACGAAGGCAAAGGTAGCGCAGACTTCGCTACCTTAAGCGGCTTTTCCAATGGCTTGTCTCTGGATTTAGCGTTGAATTACGCTACCACAGCGAAACTGGATTCTGGAAAAGCCTGGCGTGAACTGTGTGCATTGTCTGGACAGCAAAACAACGACTGCAAACTGGACGTGATTGACGAACAGGCTGTCAATGGTGACTCAAGAGAATTGCGGAGTGCATATCAGAAGTATACGAAGAATTATTTTAAGTGGGGTCATATCTACGAGCTGAAAATAGGCACCGCCCGCAATCAATACGATTACTTGGGCCCCACCTTGTCAGAACAATCCACCACAAAGCTCGGCTGGACACTTGGAGCGTCGATGGGGTTTTCGACGCCTAAACGCAATGCCATGTTTGGTTTCGGTTTTGATCTGGAGCGCGCCTATGAAGAGCAAGATAGCAATGTCTATTGTCCAGACTCTCCTAGCTTCCCAGTGCAATGTGTCACCGGCAGCCTTGGTGCTCCCGATAAAGATTGGAACCGTCTGCTTTGGGTTGAAGCACGCAGTGCTGCTTTCGATATTCCTTTCAGCTTTCGTGTGACGCGAGAGCTTGAGGATTCAATCACCGGGATTGATATGCCGATCTATTTTTTGCATGACACAGACGGCTTGTTTACCGGTGGACTTCGCCTGGGATGGACAAGTGAAAACGGATTTGATGCCGGGATCTTTGTTGGCAAGGCGTTCGATGTCTTGGAATAAGAATAAAGGGGTCAGAGTGATTTATCTGATGAAAAGCCTGACCACATTTCCTGTCCGGCGCAATGATGGAGCGTATTGCGCCCTCCGGTGCTTAATAAGCGATCCAGGGCCTTGAGTGGCGCATGAATAAACAGGGCACCGGGCCAGCTACGGGCAATGTCGGTGAGGGTTAATCGATGGCCTATCACTAAGGCCTCTACTGAACGAAGAAGTACTTCTCGGCGCGAAGCATGTATGGAGTTAAAGACACGGGGAAAACAGCGTGTCAGAATTTGTTTGACGTGCATGATGCGATCCTCCGGCTTGGACACCAGAGGAAAAAATCGCCTCATGCACGTTGCGTTTTTATCGAGATTACGCCACAAGTGTCTGTTTTACAAAGATACTTCGTGGGGATACCTCAGGCCCCGGCCCGACAATCGCGGCGTTGCAATCTAGCAGAAGCTACATTTTCAAACGTAAGAACGAATAGTTACGCAATCGGTTAAAAGCGTTGGGCCAAGGCGCCAACCTACAAAGCCCGGCTTACCGCGTTTCATGCAACCGTTGTTCGATCCAGGCTTTACGATGGCAGTAATCAATGGAAGAGCAGGGATCAATGCCGCACAACCACGCACGACGAACACAGCGCGACACGCAGTGATAGTTGCCGGAAACATGGTCGGAAACAAAGAGGGAACGAGCGGTGGCCATGACGCATTATTGCGAGTGACGATAATTAGGAATGTAGGGAAAGTCTGAAGGTCGTGTCGGGGATTGTGGGCTTGGTGGGTGTCTGCAAACTATTGGTCTGTACATCGATATTCGTGTATTTGATATTCCCATTGAATTGCGCGAAGGTAATTACCAAGATGATCGTGCCTATCGCGTCTGGTTTCAATCGTGGTCAAATACAATGTGGCACGAAAAGCAACAGAGATTAGATTCTCATAAAACTAAACACTAACTCACATATAAAAGGCAGAAACAATATGATATTTAAAAACATATTCACGCTTTGCTTATTAGCAACAGGAATAAATGTTTTTGCTGATGATGCTAGCGTGCCAGCAACATCGCCCGTGGTTGCACCTGCAACTGAAGCGCCACCTAATTCTGAAGTCATGCTAGCTACATTAGATATCGCACATAAAAAAGTCGGTATACCGCTCAATATTTCAAATAATCCAGGTTATGACAATCAACCGGCATTTTTATTAGATGGCAGTGGTTTGTATTTTGTGTCTGATCGTACAGGCTCTACTGATGTTTACCTCTACGATATTAAAACAAGTAAGGTTACTCAAGTCACAAATACAGTAGAAGGTGAGTTTTCACCAACTCCATTAGCTGATGGCAATGGCTTTTCAGTAATACGTGTGGCCACGCCGAACGCACAAGGTGCCGACTCAACAAATCCACCTGTTTGGCGTTACAACAACGATGGTACGCCTGGTGAAAAAATACTTGATATTCTGGGCGTGGGTTACCATGCTTGGTTTGATGATGATCATTTAGCGTTGTTTGTTGTTGGCGATGAAGAGAAAAAAACGCCGAATACTTTAGTACTTGCTGATCGCAATACCAACGAAACCATTTTACTCTCAGAAGCACCAGGCAGACAGTTAGGACGAACACCGGATGGCAAACGCGTTTCTTTTGTCGATAGGAGCAATCCAAATCACTGGGTTGTAGCTGCTATTGCCCCAGGTGAAACTCACGCGACAATATTGGTCGACACACCGCAAGGTGGTAGTAATGAGAAAGAGCAGGATCGAAGTGAAGACTATTGTTGGTTACCTGATGGCTCACTGATGATGGCAAAAGGAAATTTATTATTGCGCTGGAGCGGTAAGCAAGGAAATGGTTTCCAGACTTTTGCAGAAATTGAAGGGCTAGATGGTGATATTAAACGTTTGGCAGTTAGCAAAGATGGTAAATACATAGCTGTTGTTGTGCAAAGCAAGTAAAAATAGCATCAGCCAGAACAATCCTGGACACCCAAGATTTTAGACTGAGCGGCCTAATCGAACCGACTAAGCCAGTTACTTCAAAAAAGGGGTCAACCTAACCTGACCCCGAGCTTCCCAATGTTGAGCCTATGTCGCATAGTGAACATCGATGCAGCGAAATCAGGCGCCTCAGGGCCCTCTCAGTCATGGTTTCATTGTGGATTGCCATTCATTGGAGCTTGACGATGCGTATCGCCCCCCTGATGTTTTCATTGCTATTTCTTCCGCTGGCCT
>JAYSQD010000162.1:0-1226 GCA_043721835.1 Arenimonas sp.
TAAGAAATGGCTCGCGCAATTTCTATCATCTGCTTCTGACCGATGCTTAGTTTTGACATCGGTGTTTTGGGGTCGATGTCAATTTCTAATTCTGACAGAACCTTACGTGCGCTGTCATTCATCTGTCTGGCGGCGATAAAGCCAAAACGCCCCAAGGGCTCACGCGCTAAAAAAATATTCTCTGCAACGGTCAGATTTTCGACCATCGAAAGTTCTTGATGGATAATATTAATGCCCAAAGACCGGGCATGAACGGGATCGCGGATGAGCGTCGGAACGCCATCAATACTGATAACACCGCCAGCATCCGACTTTGTTACGCCAGTCATAATTTTCATTAAAGTGCTTTTACCAGCGCCGTTTTCGCCGGCAATGGCATGCACTTCGCCGAGCCGAACACTTAGACCCACTTGATCAAGCGCTTTGACACCCGGATAGGTCTTCGAAATCGTGCGCATTTCAAGGTATGACATGAGCCTTGTCCAGACGGCATTTTGAAAAGACCGGGGCTTAAATTGCCCCGGTTGAGTTACGGAAGAGAGAGTGTAATTTACTTGGTGTAGGAGCCAAGATTATTGGCATCAACAACGGTCACACCGGTGTCGACGTCTTTTGGCTCTTTTTCAGTGCCGTTGATTTGCGCAACGAGATGTTCCACTGCAAGCTTACCCATAGTGACCGGACGTTGCACCATGATGCCAGAAATGAAGCCTTCCTTAACGCCCTTTACGGTGTCCGGTAGATCGTCAAACGCAAAAACCTTCACTGCATTCTTCTTGTCGCCAAATTCTTTGGTGGCCATGACCTTGGCAACCGATGGTCCACCGACCTGACTGACGCCAAAAATCCCCTTCAAATTCGGATGGCCGCGGAACAACGCCTCGTCAACCGAAACTGCCTTGGCCAGATCATCTTCGGTGCCTTCGGTGGCAACAACCTTGATGTCCGGATATTTGGCCAGAGCTGATTTGATGCCGTCAATACGCTCGTTTAGGTTAGACGCGCCCAACTGGCCGGTGACAATGGCGACTTCGCCCTTGCCATCAAGCGCTTTACCCATGGACTCGCCCATGGTTGCGCCAGCGGCTTTGTTAATTGTGCCGATGTAGAGGCTACGGCCGCTGTTAGCGCTATCGCTGTCGAACGTCAAAACCTTGATGCCGGCGGCGATGGCTTGCTTGATTACGCCTTCAACAGACTTTGGCTCGTTGACCGAAATGGCAATG
>JAYSQD010000163.1:0-1811 GCA_043721835.1 Arenimonas sp.
CTACTCGTGCTTTAAGCACATCGTCCTAACGGCTTGCCGTACTCTGCTCTCACTTCAACAGTAGTACATATTGCAGACACAAGCGCCTTTAGGCGCGACAGATCTGGCGGGATTCAGTCGCGCCTAAAGGAGCTCCTACGGCCGCAAAGTCGGGCAGCCTTTCGGCCCCAGGGGGCCTCCTACGTGCATTTCAGGGGGTTATATCGGCGATTTTGGCATGCTAAAATGGGTTTCTAATCTATTGATTTGCTTGGAAACATGTGCGTGGGAAGCCCTGCGCACTTTTCGTTTTCCGGCAAATCCTTTCGTAGCAGCAGGAGTAGCCCATGACCATTCTCGATATTCTCAAACCATTGCGTGACCGCGCCGGCACTGTTCGTACGATCGGCCTGGATGATGCCACCCTGCTTCGTTTGAGCTCGCAATTTCCGGAAATACTTGAAGCCGCGAAAGCTGCAGCCGAGTTATTGTCAGAACTGCAGAGAGAATTTGCCGAACTTATCGATGCCGACGAACAAACGCAGATTGATGCAACTCAATCAGGCTTCGTTAATTTTTATCCCGACGATGCCATCAACCCTTATGTAGCATTGGCCGCGCGCGGCCCTTGGGTGATCACGACAAAAGGCCGCGTACTGCACGACTCGGGCGGCTACGGCATGCTGGGTTTTGGCCATACGCCTGCCAATGTGATCGACACCATGAGCAAGCCGCAGGTAATGGCGAACATTATGTCGCCGAGCTTGTCGCAATTGCGAATCGTGCGTGCGCTGCGTAAAGAAATTGGCCATACCCGTGGCGCCTGCCCGTTTGCGAAGTTTTTAGCGCTGAACTCGGGCTCCGAATCGGTATCGCTCGCTGGCCGCATTGCGGACGTCAACACCAAGTTACACACCGATGTGGGCGGTCGCCATGCCGGTAAGCGGGTAAAACGCATTGCCATGAAAGGCGCGTTTCATGGCCGTACCGAATTGCCGATGCTGTATTCGGATTCTTCACGCAAGGCCTATGCGGAAAATTTGGCGAGCTGGAAGCATCATGAAAGTCAGCTGCTCACCATTGAGCCTTATTCCATTGAGGCGTTAAAACAAACATTCGCCGATGCCGATGCGAATAATTGGTATATCGAAGCGATGTTTTTAGAACCTGTCATGGGTGAAGGTGACCCAGGCCGCGCGGTGCCGCCAGCATTTTATGCAGCGGCCCGCGAGTTGACCAAAGCGCACGGTACTTTATTGCTGATTGATTCGATTCAAGCCGGACTACGCGCCCATGGCGTGTTGTCAATTGTGGATTATCCGGGTTTCGAAAATTTGGAAGCGCCCGATATGGAAACCTATTCCAAAGCCTTGAACGGCGGTCAATATCCACTTTCAATATTGGCGGTAAACGAACGTGCGGCCGGTTTATATCGTAAAGGCATTTACGGCAACACCATGACCACTAACCCGCGCGCGATGGATATTGCCTCGACCGTATTGAGCTCACTCACACCAGAAATACGCGCCAATATTTGCAACAAAGGTGTTGAAGTGCTGGAGAAACTCAACAAACTCAAAGACGAGCTCGGTGGTTTAATCACTAAAGTACAGGGCACCGGTTTATTGTTTAGCTGCGAGCTTGACCCAAGCTACAAATGTTACGGTGTCGACTCGACCGAAGAATTTATGCGTGAACGCGGTATCGGTGTGATTCATGGCGGTGTAAATTCGCTGCGCTTCACTCCGCACTTTGGCATTACCTCCGGCGAAATTGATTTGATGATCGAGCATGTGCGCTTTGCATTGTTGAATGGGCCGCGCAAGGTGTTG
>JAYSQD010000164.1:0-18528 GCA_043721835.1 Arenimonas sp.
GCCTAGAAGGCCCTCCTACCACGACATATTTGTAGGAGGGCCTTCTAGGCCCGACCTCTTCCCGACCTAACGTCAATCAGGTCCCACGCGGCTTCGCCCGATGCGTTGCCATCGCACTCCATGGATCATCCGGCCAGGGATGTCTTGGATAGCGGCCTTTCATTTCTTTTTTTACTTCCGGATAGGTCCGTTCCCAGAAACCTTTTAGATCTTGGGTAATCTGCAAGGGTTTTCCACCCGGCGATAGCAAATGCAAAGTCAAAATAATTCGACCATCGCAAATGCGCGGTGTGTCTGCCAAACCAAACAGCTCCTGCAATTTCACAGCAAGCACCGGCAAGGCATCGTGTTGATATTCGATCACGCGTTCCATACCGGAAGGCACCATTATTTTTGTGGGTGCCAAGTGGTCGATTTTTTGACGCATTGACCAATCCAGTTCCGACTTTAATGCTTCACTGAGTTCCTGCTCGCTTAAACCGTCGAGTCTGGTTTTACCTTGCAAAGCAGGTTTCAACCATTGCTCACGCCTTGCCAATAATGCTTCATCACTAAAATCCGGCAATGCCAATTCCGGCATCCACGCCGATAAACAGCGCACACGTTCTCGCCATTGTTTTAAATTTTCCGTCCACGATAAAGCTTCCAATCCCAATTCACCGACAGCATCGCATAGTGCTTGTGCGGCCTTGATAGAGTCTGGGCGTCCGGCGGGTTTTGATTCCAGAAGAATCTGGTCAAAATATTTTTCGCGGCGCGCGATTAAACCGCGAGCATCGGCATCCCAGCGAACAATATCCTGTTCGCTGAAGCGCTCGGGAAAATCCTGCTGCAAACGAATTTCATCCAGCGGTGCAGCTCGCAAAATATGGCTGTCTTTATTATCAAAACGACATTCACTAATCGCCAGCCAGGGTTCGCCAAACAAGGAACTGTCATCCCAAATTTTTGCCATGCGTCCATTCGCCATTTGGTAGCGACGCGGGTCATTGGGATGTTGTCTGGCAATGCGCTCGGGAAAGGCATGGAGTAATAAATCACCGAGTGCATGTGCTGGTGCTGTCTTGATCGGCGCACTTTCGCAACGCAATCGCCGACGCCACTGCCCGCTTGCCTGATCAATGGCCGTAATCGCCGATCGATTGACGTTGTGTGGCAAACGCCCGGCGCGATATGCCAGCAAGGCTTGCCAACGCGACGCCCAATCGTCACGGCGCTCACCGATAAGCGGATCGCGTGCTTCAATCAGTGCAGCGATATCGCAGGCCAGCACTTTTTCTTGTTCGTTTTTTGCTGCGAGCAACATCGCTGCAATTCGTGGATGGGTACCCAGCCCCAGAATTTTTTTACCGAGCGCGGTGATGCGCTGATTTTTATCCAGCGCATTCAGGCGTTGCAATAATTCCTGTGCTGCTGCCATTGCCCCCGCTGGCGGCGCTTCCACAAAACGCAAAGAGCTACTACCCCAAGCAGCTAATTCTAAACACAAAGCACTCAACTCGGTTTGCGTAATTTCGGAACTTCGCATCGACTCCAGCCGTTGCGATGCCGGCCAACAACGGTAACACCAACCTTCGGCCACCCGGCCCGCTCGACCTGCGCGTTGATCGGCTGATGCTTGCGAAATGTTGACGGTTTCCAGACGTGAAAAACCCGAGTTCGGATCAAAGCGTGGCTCGCGTGACAAGCCGCTATCAATCACCACACGAACACCCGGCAGCGTGACTGATGATTCGGCAATATTAGTCGCCAAAACGATTCGGCGTTTGCCATTTTTATCTGGTGCCAAGGCCTCGGATTGTTTTTCGATCGGCATCTCGCCAAATAACGTGATGAGTGCGATGGCTTCCGATGCGATATTGGCTTGCGTCAATATTTTTTCAAGCTGTCGGATTTCTTTTTGCCCCGGCAGAAACACCAGTAAATCACCCTGGTGTTTTTGCAATGCTTCTTCTATGCAACGCTTGATTTGAAAGGTCAACGCTTCATCGCGTTTTATCGAGAAATAGGTGGTCGTCACCGGATAACTACGACCGGCGCTGGTAATGCGCTCAGCCTGTAAAAACTGTGCGAGTTTTTCGCCATCAAGCGTGGCCGACATCAACACAATTCTTAAATCTTCTCGCAAGGATTGTTGAATATCCAAAGCCAGCGCCAATCCCAAATCGGCACTCAAATGTCGCTCGTGGAATTCATCAAATAAAATAACGGCCACCTCTTCAAGACCCGGGTCGTCTTGAATCATCCGCGTCAAAATACCTTCAGTCACTACTTCAATTTTTGTTTTCGCCGATATTTTATTTTCAAAACGAATGCGATAACCCACGGTTTCGCCAACGCCTTCTCCGAGTTGCCTTGCCATGAAGCTCGCTGCCGCTCGTGCTGCTACACGACGCGGTTCCAGCATCAATATTTTTTTATCGCCACGCCAAGGCGCCTTCAATAATGCGATCGGCACTTGTGTGGTCTTACCCGCACCGGGCGGCGCTTCGAGGACCAATCGGGAATGTGCTTGAAGTGCCGACAAAATGTCGGACAGCACTTCAACAATAGGCATGGATTGAACAATCACTGTGGGCTCGTGGTAATGAACCCGTTTATTGTACGTCAGTGCTGCGACTGGTTTTTCAAGCCCGGTGGAGTGCTGCTTGGTTTTGGCTTTTGTGGTGGTGGTATTTGATATTTTGTTGAAAACACTACACTGACTAACTCTTGTAAATCAAAAAGCTCGGCTCGCAAATTCGATAGCTGATCCTTTACTAAAAAAATACCAGCAACACGATTGCGTTTATCAACCCAAGGGGTAGTGCCAAAAGCACCGGGGCTTGAAACCTGCACAGCCACGCCGTTGAAATCCACCACCTCGCGCCACTGGCCGATGCCATAACCGAGCGCCTCGGGATAAGGCGTAGAGCCAATCACCAAGCCTGCCGCTTGGTTGGTCGCCATATAATCGAGTGTGGCTTTATTTAAAAAACGAACACCTTGATACATTCCGTCATTTTGAATCATCGCTAGCACTACGCTGTAATCATTCGCCGTACTGCGCGCACCGCCTGCTATGCGCGGATTATTGACCCGAACATAGCCCGCTTGGGTGGAGCCGGTTGCATAATCGGTATTTTGCAGGCCCAACGGTGTGACCATTTCGTCGATAAAAATTTGATCCCACTTTTTGCCTGTTGCTACTTCCGCCATATAACCAGCAATTTGCATTGAATCACCGCCATAAGCGAATGTGGTTCCTGGCGTATAACTCAATGGTGTTGCCAACACCTGATTTGCACAGGTTGAAAAGGCCATTGTTCGATTGCTTAGGCAAGTATTTTCGGTAATGGTCATACCCGCAGTATGCGAAAATAGCTGCCGCAATCGAATATTTTTCTTGTCCGCAGGTGCGCTGGAGATATATTTCCCGATAGTATCTTCCCAGGACATTTGGCCTTTCTCGACTAGTCGCGCCAATGTTAATGCCGATAACCACTTCGTCGCCGACGCTATCGATGTTACCTGCGTGTTTGCTGTGTAACTGCCAAAATATTGGTAATACAACGGGCTGCCATCTCTTATTATCCTCAGTGACGCACCTCCCAAATTATGCAGGCTAATAATTTGCTGCACGTCTTGGGTGATTGGCGTCACGTCATAAAGCGGCTTGGCCTGTGCGAAACAGCCAACAAATGCCATCGTCAAGATCAGGTAACGCAGTTTCATAAGCGACCAAAGATTTTCCAAGTTCAATTCAGATTAACGAGGTGAAGCTGTTAAAGTTGACAAAATTACCAAGAAAATTTTTGAGATGGACTTAATCGATATCGGCGCCAATCTGGGCCATGAAAGCTTTCAGCACGATTTTGATGACGTGCTAGTAAGAGCACGTGAAATAGGCATCGTGCACATGATGGTGACCGGTGCTTCGCGTGATGGCTCGCGTGAAGCTTTGCGTCTTGCAAAACTGTACCCGGGCTTTTTATCGGCAACCGCAGGTGTGCATCCCCATCACGCGCTCGAAGTGACCGACGAAGGTCTCGCTGAACTACGTGCCCTACATGCCTTGCCCGAAATTCTGGCGGTGGGTGAATGCGGTCTGGATTATTTTCGGGATTTTTCGCCACGGCCGGCACAACGCAATGCCTTTGAAAAACAATTACAGCTGGCAGTTGAATGCGGTAAGCCGCTGTTTTTACATCAACGTGATGCCCATGATGATTTTATGGCGATGATGAAAAACTTTGACGGCCTCTTGAACAAAGCCGTTGTCCATTGCTTTACCGGCACTAAAGAAGAGTGTTTTGAATACCTTGATGCCGATTATTACATCGGCATTACCGGCTGGTTATGTGATGAACGACGCGGCCAGCACCTGCGCGAGATTGTTCCGCATATTCCCGCCAATCGCTTAATGATTGAAACCGACAGCCCGTACTTATTACCACGCTCGATAAAACCAAAACCGAAACAACATCGCAATGAACCGATGTATTTAAAACATATCGTGGAAGAGTTGGCGAAAGATCGGGGTGAGGAGTTTGAGGTGACGGCGAGAATCAGCACAGAAAACGCAAGAACGTTTTTTGGTTTGTGAGGCTCGTGTAGGAGCGCCTTTAGACGCGAATAAACCTGCGATATTGTTCGCTCGCGCCTAAAGGCGCTCCTACGAAAGAAAGATTACGAACGCAAACCAACGCCTTTGGTCAGCAGACGCAAACCCAACCAACCGAGCGCAATCACAAAAAACAACATAACAATAAACGATGTCCATACTGGTAAATCACTGGCTCTTTCACCGAGCAGGCCATAGCGGAACGCATTCACCATATAAAAAATCGGGTTCGCGTGAGTTGCAGTTTCAGCCCATGGTGGCAGCACTTTTACCGAGTAGAACACGCCGCCCAAATACGTTAGTGGGGTCAGAATAAAGGTCGGGATGATGGCGATATCATCAAACTTTTTCGCGTAAACCGCATTGACGAAACCCGCCAGCGAAAAAATAGTGGCGCCAAGAATTATGGTGCTAAACATAATGAAAGGATGTGGCACTCGAACATGGGTAAAAAACATGGCAATGATTAATACGATAATGCCGACCATCAAACCGCGGAGCACACCGCCGGAAACATAGCCGAGTAAAATAACCCAGTTCGGCATTGGTGAGACCAATAACTCTTCGACATGGCGGCCAAATTTCGCACCGAAAAAACTCGAACTGATATTGCCGTAGGCATTTTGAATAACGGCCATCATGACCAGGCCGGGTACGATGAAATCCATGTAATCGATTCCACCCATGGTGCCAATGCGCGAGCCGATTAATTTTCCAAAAATCAGGAAATACAGGGTCATGGTGATGGCTGGTGGCACCAGTGTCTGTCCCCAAATTCGCAAAATGCGCATCACTTCGCGGCGTGCGATGGTTTTCAGGGCAATTAAATTTGGGTTCGACATTTTTATTTCAGCTCTATAATTTTTTTAGACGGTTCACTACAGCCTTATCACTTAGGCTACTTTTGTGGTGTCGCCGGTTAATTTGACGAATAATTCTTCCAGACGATTCACTTTATTGCGCATCGAACGCACCTGAATACCAGACTGATTTAGCTGACTGAAAATATGATTTAAATCCATCGCACGCGGTTTTTCGATATCGAGTGTGTGATCGTCAGTGGCAGCCAGACTCACGTTTTCGATTTTCGGCAAAGTCGTCGGCAGCACGCCTTCAATATCCAGCAGAAACCCTTCAACATCTAGTTTTGAAAGTAATAACTTCATCGGCCCTTGTTCGATAATCTGGCCTTTATCGATAATGGCCAGATTACGACAAAGGTTTTCGGCCTCTTCGAGATAATGCGTGGTGAGAATTACCGTCGTGCCCGCTTGATTGGCCTCGCGCAGGATTTTCCACATGCCGCGACGGATTTCGATATCAACGCCTGCCGTGGGCTCATCAAGAATCAGCAAGCGCGGCTGCGTCATCATGGCGCGGGCAATCATCAGGCGGCGTTTCATGCCGCCCGATAAAGTGCGCGACATCATGTCGGCTTTTTCCCAGAGCTGTGCCCGTTTTAATTCTTCTTCGGCACGTCGCATCGCGGTTTTGCGGTCCATGCCATAAAAACCGGCATAGTTCACGCAAATATCGAAAGGCTTTTCAAACATATTGAAATTAATTTCTTGCGGCACTAAACCAATTTGCCGCATGGCTTCACTACGCTGCTTTTGCAGATTGATGCCAAAGACATTGACCTCGCCACTACTCGCGTTAACCAAAGAGCTAACGACGCCAATCAAGGTCGATTTGCCGGCGCCGTTGGGGCCAAGCAAAGCGAAAAAATCGCCCGGCTGCACCGACAGGGAAACCCCTTTAAGCGCTTCAACGCCATTGTCATAGGTTTTTTTGAGGGCACTGATTTCAAGTGCGGGCGAATTTTGCATAGCGTTCTCCTGGTCTCCACAACGCGCGACCTGATTGCCTAGTATAATCGTGTTCTCTATTTAACCGCTGGCTCAAAGCTTTATGGCTGCACATTTCCCGCTTAAATTAATCGGCAGTCGCATGTTGGCGCCCTCGGTGCGGCATTTGAGCTTTGTTCGCGATGACGGCGCGCCACTGGACTTCATTCCGGGCCAGTTTATTCAAGTACATTTTAATTATCCCGATGGTGCGGCTACCAAGCGTAGTTACTCGATCGCCACCTTGCATGACCATGCGATGGGGCCGGGTGATGCGCTGGATATTGCAGTGAGTTTTGTGCCCGGCGGCGCCGCCTCGGCTTTGTTTGAAGCACTCGATGAAGGTCAGCAAATTGAATGCAGCGGGCCATTTGGTCGCTTTTGTCTGTCGGCAAACGATGCAAACAAGCGTTACTTGTTGATTGGTACTGGCACCGGCGTAACGCCGTATCGCGCCATGTTGCCGGAATTGGCGCGCCTGATGAAAGAGCGAAATGTCGAAGTGGTTTTATTATTCGGCGCCCGCACTCCGGAAGAATTGATTTATGGCGAAGATTTTTATGCCTTCGCCGAGCAGCATGCCAACTTTCGTTTTATTCCCTGTTTTTCACGCGAATTACCGGAAAACCCGCACGCCGATGTTCGTCGCGGTTATGTGCAAGAAGCCCTCACCGAATTGGCGCCGAATGCGGAAACCGATATCGCCTACTTGTGTGGCAACCCCAATATGGTCGATGTGAATTTTGAAGTATTGAAAAACCTAGGCCTGCCGATCCCGCATATTCGCCGGGAAAAATACGTTAGCTCCAAGTAGGAGGCCGCTTGCGGGCGACGTGGACGGCGGGAGTGTCGGAAATGCTGGAGCATTTTCCGACCGGGCGACTCCGTAAACCCAAATAAACCGCGTCGCCCGCAAGCGGCCTTCTACGTATCTTTTGATGTAAAGGAAGCTTGACAAGCAAAAAATAGCGGTGCATTCTTGTGTCAAGCACACTTGACACTCACCCCATGCGCACCGCTCACCGCACTTATCTAAAAACCTTTATTCCGGCCATGCTGGCCTATGTTGTGGTTCTTTTTGTTTCCATCTTGATCTCCAAAAAACTTGGAATCGAAGCGCCGCTTTATCTGCGCGCCATGCTTTCGCTGTCGCCGGTAATTCCGATCATCTTCGTCTGTCGTGCTCTGATCCGATTTCTGCGTGAAAGCGATGAACTCGAACGGCAAATTGAATTGGAAGCTATCGCACTCTCGGGTTTGTTTACCGGCGTGATTTTTCTCTGTCTTGGTTTCCTGGCAAACTCAAAAATAATTAGCCTTGATGGTGCCGGTGTCGCAATTTGGGTATTCCCTTGCTTGTTTGGCTTGTATGGCGTTGCCAAATGCTTTGCGAGCTGGCGTTACCGATGAAAAGCCGGGTTCGTGAGCTGCGTGAAAAAAAAGGCTGGTCTCAAGGCGAGCTGGCGGATTTTCTGGACGTTTCCAGGCAAACCGTGAATGCCATTGAAACCGAGAAGTATGATCCCAGCTTACCTTTAGCATTTAAAATTGCGCGATTATTCAGTATGCGCATCGAAACCATTTTTCTGGAAGGATAATTCTATGTCACTCCCTTACACCAAGCTTGGCTTGGGCTTTTTATTCATGAGCGCGGTAACACTCAGCACTGCGGTCGAAGCGCGCAAATTTGGCGAACTGGATTTTCATGCCTGTTCGCTGCCGGTACTGCAAACCTCGATGACGGTTTCGGCGCAATGCGCCAGCATGAAGGTGCCGGAAAATCCCGCGCAACCCAAGGGTCGGCAAATCGAGCTCGCATTGGCATGGATTCCCGCCAAAGGCGAAGCCGAACCAGATCCGGTTTTCATGATTGCCGGTGGTCCGGGGCAATCGGCGCTGGAAAATTACCCCTCCATGCATCCGGTTTTCAGTGATGTCATCAAAAAGCGAAATATTGTTTTGATCGATCAACGCGGCACCGGAAAATCCAATCCGCTAGTTTGCAAGGACGAAGCAGGGAAAAGTGCGGTTGGTGAAAATGAAATCATTGCCGATCTGGATTTAAACAAGGCAAAACTATTCGCTAAAAAATGTGCCGATGACGTTGGTAAACATTCCGATACCCGTTTTTATTCGACCGGCTATGCGATCGACGATCTGGATTTGGTACGCGCAAAAATAGGCGCCGAAAAAATAAATCTGTACGGTATTTCCTACGGCACCCGCGTGGCCCAGCAATATGCCAAGCGCTATCCGCAACATACACGCACGGTCGTGCTCGATGGAGTGGTACCCAATTCGCTGGTGCTCGGTGCCGAACACGCTGTCAATCTTGAAAACGCATTGAATTTACATTTCACCCGTTGCGTTGCCGATAAAGTGTGTCACGAACATTTCGGTAATCCGCGCAAAAACCTCGATGCCTTGCGTGCACAGCTGGAAAAAGCACCGATGCTGGTGAATTACAATGACCCGATGACCGGCGATCCAAAACAAGACAAGCTGGATCTTGGCAGCATGTCCACCGTAGCGCGTATGTATGCCTATTCACCATTGACCGCATCGATGTTGCCACTATTGCTTACGCAAGCCTCGCAAGGCAATGCTGGTCCACTGTTAGCGCAGGCAGAAATGATGAACCAGAGCCTGGGTGACGCCATTATGCAAGGCATGCAATTGTCAGTGATTTGCAGCGAAGACGCGGACGAATTGAAAGCCGACCCCGCGACTGCAAAAACGATTATTGGCAATAGCATGATTGATTTTCTCAAGGCGCAATGTTCGGTTTGGCCGCACTCCAAACGTGCAGTTGATTTTCGAGAACCGCTGAAAGGCAATGTGCCGGTACTGCTTTTTTCCGGCGAATTTGATCCGGTCACACCGCCACGCTACGGAGCAGCGGTCGCGAAATTTTTAGCCAATAGCAAACACATCATAGTGAAAGGACAAGGCCATAACGTAATGCCGGTTGGCTGTGGTCCAAAAATATTCGCCCGTTTTATCGATAGTGCCGATGCAAAAAATCTTGATACCCAATGCCTAGATTCGCTGGCTTATGTGCCCCCCTTTATTGGCTTCTATGGCTGGGAACCTTGATCTATTGAATTGTTGACTAGATTCAACCCATAAGTTTTTTAAAATATTTTAAAGAGAACTCCTCATGATTGAAGTTCAGGATTTGTATAAAAGTTTCAAAACCAAAACCGGTATGGTGGATGCCGTACAAGGTGTTAGCTTTACTGCGCGCGATGGTGAAATCACCGGTTTGCTCGGCCCCAATGGTGCTGGTAAAACAACGACCTTGCGCATGCTTTACACCTTGATGAATCCGGATCGGGGCAGCGTGAAAGTTGATGGTTTCGATAGCATTAAAGAGGCTGAAAATGTGCGCCGTCGTTTGGGTGTTTTGCCCGATGCGCGGGGTGTCTATAAACGTCTAACCGCGCGTGAAAACATTGAATATTTTGGTGAACTGCACGGCATGAGTGCTCAGCAAATTTTGAGCCGCACACAGGCTTTATCGGACGCTCTGGGCATGGACGATGTCCTTGATCGTCAGTCCGAAGGGTTTTCGCAAGGTCAGCGGACCAAGACGGCAATTGCGCGCGCACTGATTCACGACCCGCGGAATGTGATTCTGGATGAGCCCACCAACGGCCTGGATGTAATGACAACACGCGGCTTGCGCGAATTTTTAAAACAATTAAAAGCCGAAGGCCGCTGCGTAATTTTTTCCAGTCACATCATGCAAGAAGTGGCCGCGCTCTGTGATCGTATTGTCATTATTTCAAAAGGCCGGGTAATGGCACAGGGAACTGCCGATGAATTGCGTAAACAATTTAACGAAGAAAACCTGGAAGATGCATTCGTAAAAGCCATTGGCACCGAAGAGGGTCTGCACGCATGAGCGCTTTAATCACCGTCTTCAAAAAAGAATTGAGAGACATGTTTCGCGATCGCCGTACGGTGATGATTTCGCTGGTGGTCGGAACCCTGCTCGGCCCCTTGCTGATGTTTGGCATGCTCAAATTGATTGTTAATCGCGCCAGTACTCAGCAAGAAAAACCATTGCTACTCCCGGTGGTGGGTGCGCAGTACGCACCGAATCTGGTGAACTGGCTGCAAGGTCAAAACATTGTGATTAAACCGGCGCCAAAAGATGTGGATGCGGCTATTTCGGATCAAAGTGAAGATGTCATTCTTCGCATCAGCCCGGAGTTCGGAAGCCAGTGGCGCAAGAGTCAACCTGCCGAAGTAGAATTGATTCATGACAGCACACGACAAGATGCGTCGATCCCGCTTGAGCGCATTGAAAACCTGCTCGAGAATTATGGCAAAACCGTCGGCACCTTACGTTTACTTGCAAGAGGCGTTAGCCCAACGGCGATGCAATCACTGCAAATTGCCCATCGTGATTTAGCGACGCCACAAAGTCGCGCCGGACAGATTTTAAGCTTCTTGCCTTATTTATTAATTCTGACGGCGTTTCTGGGTGGTGCATATCTAATTATTGATGTCACCGCCGGTGAGCGTGAGCGTCAATCGCTAGAACCGCTGTTGGCAACCCCTGCTTCGCGTAGTGCCATCATGAGCGGCAAAATTTTAGCCGCGTGTGCCTTTGGCATGTTGAGTCTGATCATTAGTTTATTGGCCTTCAAAATCTGCTTTCTGTTTTCGTCGGGTTTCGGTGTCAAAGTTGAATTATTAATGAGTACCATTTTCTTTTTAATGTTGGTGCTTATCCCGATTCTGCTCATCGGCGCATGTCTGCTGACCTTAATCGCCGCCAGTGTAAAAAGCGTAAAAGAAGCGCAAAGCTACATGAGCATCTTGATGATGCTGCCATTATTACCAACGATTATTTTGATGGTGAACCCGGTCAAGAATCAGCTCTGGATGTTTGCCGTACCCTTTCTGTCGCAAAACCAGATGATTCTAAAATTGGTTCGCGGCGAGCGCATCAGTGGTCCGGAATGGGCCGTGTATTTATTGGCAGGCTTTGGGTTGGCAGCAATACTTTGGGCCATTGCTGCGCGTTTGTATCACCGTGAAAAACTCGCGATTAGTGCGTAATGTTTTTCCCTTATCGGACAAGAAGGAATTTTTCATGAGACTTTTATTTTGGCTTCGTCGTTTCCTGCTGATGTTTTGCATTGCTTTTGCGGTTCTCGTAAGCGCTCATTTATTGCGTGGGCACGAACTGAGGTTTTCGCTTTCGGAAAGCTTTCTTTGGGCGATGATTTCGGCGAATATTTTTATCTTTACGCGTGTTTACCATTCTCGAAAAGGTCGTTATTGTGCGCTTTGCAGTGATATGCCTGACACACAAAACCCTTAGCTAGTTTCAGTGTTGATATTGCTTTTTTTTTCAATGCTCATTAAAAAGCTTTGAGTAAAAGACATAAAAAAACCCGGCAATGCCGGGTTTTTTATTTTTTCGTTGCGATGAATCAATTGAAATTGAAATTACGCCGTACAGTCCGCGGCTCATCCAGAGGCTGGAATTGCCATTTTTTAACGGTGCTCACCACACCACGATCAAAGGTACCGCGCGGGTTTGATTTCACCACTCGGACATCTGACACCGAACCGTCACGATTAACGACAAACTCTACTTCCGCATTTCCAACAATGCCATTACGCAATGCCTCTGGAGGATAAGGCGGTTGTGGTGTGCTGATCGCTACCAAAGCATTACTCGTCGTTGCGCGTGCCGGCGTTGACGGGGCCGAAGGCTGTGGAGCCGGTGCCGCTACGACGGGAGCTGGTGCACGTACTTCTGGCGTAGGTGCACGGGTTTCTGGCGCTGTTGTTGGGGCTGTTACGACCGGTGTTGTTCGTACCGCCGTTGCTGCTTTAGCAGCGTCATCTATTGCCTTTTGTTTAGCCAGGTCTGCAAGGCGCTTTTCATCTTCGGTACGTTTGGCATCATTGACTACGCGCTGTGCCTCGTTCGCTTTTCCGGTCGTGATCGCTTCCGCAATGCGCGGTAAGGCCGGTGCTTGTGGATCGGCACGTTCAAGCAAGGCACGTAAGCGTTCGGCCTCGACAAAATCGTAGCGACCAATCGCCTGTTCGGCGGCGATCACGGTGTATGGCATCAAATCCATCAAGGCGCTTTCGCTATTGGCGTCTGGCTTGTCACTTTTTTTGCGCAACGCCAGGTAATACTCCATCGCATTATCGCCGGCGGGAGCATACAGGCGTTGTTCGCGGAAAGCGGTTGAAGCGCGTTTGCGTAATTCTTCGACTGGCAGCGCGGCCAATTGTGCCTCGGCAGCCTGCGCGGCTTGCGCGGCCTGCGCAATTTGCGCCTCGGCTTGCGCGGCGGTATTGGCCCCGGGCTGAGCTTCGGGTTCGGGTTCTTTTTTGCAAGCCGTTAAACTCAAGCCCAAGGCAATTAGCAGGGCACAGGGCAATACGTGTTTCATGGCGTGGGTCGATTTGCTCATAATAGTCTCTTGGCTCGGGCTAGATTTTTAAGGGTAAAGGGTTATTGAGGTGCTCAGCACATAAAAGTTTGGCCTGTTTGTCAAGTTTTTTCCGTATCGTGCATCACGGTATAACACGGCCAGCTTATTTGCCTATGCAAAAACTTGTAAATATCTTACCGAGCAACGCGTCAGCATCCATATGGCCGCTGATCTCACCCAGTGCCTGATGACTATCCCGCAACTCCTGCGCCGCCAGCTCGGCTTGTTTTTGCGCCAGCTGCTGCGCTGCCAAGGCAAGCGATGCGTTGGCACGAACCAAGGCTTCAATATGGCGGGCACGGGCACTGAAGCTGCCAGCATCGGTCTCGTTTAAACCCGCCGCTTCGCGTAGTTTTTCTCGCAGGCCGTCAAAACCGAGGCCGTCTCGTGCCGATAACCATAAGTGCCAACCATCCTCGTGTAATTCCTGTGTCGCAGCTCTGGCACTAAGATCGCATTTATTATGCAGCCACAAAATGCGTGGCACTTCAGCCAAGCTTTTGCTTAAGGCTTGAATCGAATGATCGGCATCGCGGTCGTCAATCATTGCCAAGGCTAGATCGGCTTCTGCCAATTCCTTGTGCGCTCGCTTGATACCTTCCTGTTCAACAACATCAATGGTCTCACGCAAACCTGCGGTATCCACCAGTGTAATTACTACGCCGTCAATCGTGATCGATTCACGCAGAACATCGCGCGTGGTACCGGCAATTTCGGTAACGATGGCGCGGTCTTCGCCAGCGAGACGATTCAACAAGGACGACTTACCAACATTGGGTGCGCCGACAATTACTACATGCACACCATCCAACAACCGCTTACCGCGCTCGGCCTCTTCCAGTAAAACACGCATATCGTGTTGCACCTGTTGCAGTCGTGTTTGCAATTCCGGCGTTGCCAGAAAATCGATTTCTTCTTCCGGAAAATCCAGTGCCGCTTCAATGTAAACCCGCAAATTTACCAAGCCTTGTTCGACATCATGCACGCGTCTGGAAAACTCGCCATCGAGTGATCGTCGCGCTGCACGTGCCGCGGCTTCACTACCGGCAGAAATTAAATCAGCAACGGCCTCCGCCTGTGCCAAATCGAGTTTCTCATTCAAAAAAGCACGTTCGGTAAATTCACCGGCCCGTGCTTGTCGTGCACCCAGCACTATGCAGCGTTTTAGTAATTGCGCTAATAAATACGGATTGCCGTGGGCTTGTAGTTCGACCACATCTTCACCGGTATAAGAATGCGGACCGGCAAAATAAATCGCGATGCCGTCATCAATCACTTCATTATTTTCATCAAGAAAACGGCCGTAGTTTGCCGAACGCAAAGTGATTTTTTTTTGCAGCAGAGTTTGGGCAATCGTGAGTGATTGCGGCCCGCTCAATCGGACAATGCCGATACCGGCAGGCGCCTTGGCCGTTGCGATGGCAACAATGGTGTCGATATGTTTATTCATACGCCCATCATAAACAGATCGTGGGAGGGCCGTAAGGCCCGAATACTCTCAGACCATTCGGGCCTTACAGCCCTCCCACGTCTTACGTCTATTTTATCGTTAACGGTTTATCGCCATGTCGCTTATTAATGATTTGCTGCTGGGCAATGCCTAATATTCCGTTGGTCACCCAGTACAACACCAAGCCGGCTGGGAAGAAGGCCATCAACACACCAAACATTAAAGGCATAAACTGCATGACTTTTTTCTGCATCGGGTCCATACCCGGCATTGGTGTGAGACGTTGGGTAACAAACATCACGATCAAGTTCATGATCGGCAAAATAAAATACGGATCCGGAGCAGTCAGGTTTTGAATCCAGCCCATCCACGGTGCCTGACGCAATTCAACGCTTTCCAAAAGGACCCAATACAAGGCAAAGAAAATCGGCAAGGGAATCAACATCGGCAAACAACCACCGGCCGGATTGATTTTTTCTTTTTTATACAAATCCATCATCGCGGTGGAATAGGCTTGACGGTCATCGCCGTAACGTTCTTTCAGTGCTTCCAGACGTGGTTGAATCGCACGCATTTTTGCCATGCTTTTATATTGCGCAGCCGATAATTTATACAGCGCCAATTTCAGCAACACCACAATGGCGATAATTGCCCAGCCCCAGTTACCAATCCAGGAATGCAGTAAAGACAGCAACCAGAAAAGCGGTTCCGAAATAACAGTGACGTAGCCGTAATCCAGTGTCTTTTTCAGACTTGGATTTATTTTTTCCAAATCTTTTTGCAACTTTGGGCCAACCCACAAAATGGATTCAAACACTTTCATTTTGCCAGTCGCTACTTCTATTAGCGGGCCTTGGCTTCTGATCAAATATCTTGTTTTGCCGTCATTTTGTAATGTGGCCGTCGTGATTTGTCGCAATTGTTTCGTCTCTGGAATCCAGACGCTTGCAAAATGATGCTGAACCATGCTGATCCAGCTATTGGTTGCATCTTTTATTGGCAGGTCTTCGGCAGAAAAATCAGCAAATTTCTTTTTCTTGAAAGTATTTTGTTCGCTATACCAAGCAACGCCCACCAGACTGAAGCTTTCCGGATTGGTGAACATGCTGTGCTTGGGTGGCGCTGGTGGCTGTGCTCGAATGAATTGTTCGTACGCAGCGCCTTGCCAAGCCGATACGCCGGTGTTGCTAATTTCCTGTTTCACTTTGATGGCATAGCTGCCACGGGTGAGAACCAATACTTTGCGAACCTGAATTCCTTCGGCCGCATCATTCCAGACAAACGGGATTTCAAGCGTGTTTTGTCCGTCGGCCAAACGAAATGCTGTCTGTCCATTTTCAACACGGAATAGTGATTCATGTGTCGGTGCGGTTTTCTTTGTTCCCGCGGCAGCAATTAATCCCGATTGCGCAACGAAAAAATCTACGTCCTTGGTGTCTTGTAAAACCACATTGGGACTGCCGACTTTTTTCTCGACGGGATATTTCAGCAATTCGGTCGATACCAAACTTACACCACGAGGATCAATCTGTAACTTCAAAACATCGGTCTGGACTGAAATGGTTTGAACCGTTTGCGTTGATACGCCATCGCTATTAGCTATGCTAGGCAAGGCCGCCGGTGATCCGATTGCACTCGGAGCTGCTGGTAAAGCGCTCGCCTGATTTTGCGTTACTGCAGCTGGGTTGCTGATGGTTTGTTTTGTTACGGGCGGCGCTGTAGTGGTACTGGTTTTCGACCATTCCATAAAGAGTAAAAACGCGACGAGTAACCACGCGAACAATAAAAACGAACGAGTCTGATTCATGAGCTCAAAAAAACCTGGGCAGGATCTGCCTGTTAAGGATCGCGGGAAATTACTGCGCCGTTGACTGGCGAGCCGTGCATTGTGCCTATCGCGGCGTTACTGAGCAATGACTGGGCGCGCAGAAACAGTTTTTCAAGGTCTGCCCGCCAATTAAGCGCTAATGTTTTTGCCGCATCGGGTTTGGCGATCAGCACATATTCGGCAGCGCGATAATCTTGCTGGTGTTGCCGGAAATAATCCCGACATACCCGTTTGATGCGATTTCTGGCAACCGCGCTCTTATCCACCTTTTTTGATACGGCAATACCCAGACGTGGCTTTGAAAAGGCCTCGCCCTGAGCTAGATGCAAACGAAAAAAAGCGCCAGATACGCGACTTCCCTCGCTGAACACGGCCTGATACTCAGCCGAGGTGCGGATACGCGCACTGCGAGGGAAGCGTTGGTGGGCCGTGGGTTTCACGTCCCTAGAACAGGTATTGTCTTAGACGCAGAGACGCGCGCGGCCCTTGGCACGACGGCGGGCCAGGATTTTACGGCCACCGGGTGATGCCATGCGGGCGCGAAAACCGTGGTCACGTTTACGCTTGAGATTGCTGGGTTGATAAGTACGTTTCGTGGCCATGACGCAACTCGCTTGAAGATTATGCGGGAAAGACTTGAAAGTATAGACAATTTCACTGATATCCGTCAAGCCGGATGTGCTTGGCGAAAGTCTTTGGAGCCGCTAGACTGGGCGACCCCGACTTATCCACAGCAGCCCTGCGCTGCCGGAATCCGTGTTGTCTATGTTAACTGCTTGGCCCCGTTGTCTTGAACGTCTTGAAGCCGAGCTACCGGCCGAAGATATCCACACCTGGCTGCGACCCTTGCAGGCCCGGGTCGAGGCACATCAATTAACTCTATTCGCGCCGAACGCCTTCGTACTTGAACAAGTGCGCGAACATTATCTGCCGCGAATCCTGGAATTGATGGCGCATTTCAGCCAAGGCCAGGCGCTAGTTTCGCTGGAAGTTGGCTCAAGCGCGAAACCAGCCGCGGTGCTAAATAAGGATAAAGACAAAACGGCGGTTTCGAAAGAAGCTGGCTTGTCTTTTCAAACCAATCTGGACCCGCGTTATAACTTCGACAATTTTGTTGAAGGCAGCAGCAATAAACTAGGCCGCGCCGCCGCCATGCAGGTGGCACAGAATCCGGGCAAAGATTACAACCCGTTATTGCTGTATGGCGGCACCGGTTTGGGTAAAACCCATTTGATGATTGCCGCCGGTAATTTGATGCGCGCCAATAATCCGGGCATGAAGGTGCTGTATCTGCGCTCGGAACAATTTTTCAGCGCCATGATGAAATGCCTGCAAGAAAAAACCATGGATCAATTCAAGCGGCAGTTTCAACAAGTCGATGCTTTGCTAATTGATGATATTCAATTCTTCGCCGGCAAAAATACTACGCAGGAAGAATTCTTCCACACCTTCAATGCTTTATTCGACGGCAAGCAGCAGATTATTCTGAGTTGTGATCGCTATCCGCGTGAAGTCGATAATCTGGAGCCGCGGCTGAAATCCAGGCTGGGCTGGGGTTTATCGGTCGCGATCGAGCCACCAGATTTTGAAACTCGCGCCGCTATCTTGATGGCGAAAGCCGCCGAACGTGGTGTGCCATTGCCCGATGACGTGGCTTTTCAAATCGCAAAAAAAATGCGCTCGAACGTGCGTGATCTGGAAGGCGCACTCAATACCCTGGCAGCACGCGCGAACCTGTTCGGCAAAACCATCACCATGGAATTCGCGCAAGAAACCCTGCGCGATTTATTGCGGGCACAATCGCAAGTGGTCTCGATTACCAATATTCAAAAGACTGTCGCCGAATATTTTCAATTACGCATGGCCGACTTGCTTTCACAAAAACGGACGCGCAGTCTAGCCAGGCCAAGACAGTTAGCGATGTGTTTGGCAAAGGAATTAACCGAGCACAGCTTGCCGGAAATTGGCGATGCTTTCGCAGGCAGGGACCACACGACGGTATTGCATGCATGCCGGGTAATTCGCGAATTATTGAACACCGACGGCAAGATGAAAGAAGATTGGGATAAATTAATCCGCAAATTAAGTGAATAAATAAGCAATAAGACTTACCAGCGGGATAAATTGTGAATAAACTGGGGATAGTTTTTGGATTCGGTATTTATCCACAAGCTATCCCAAGCCTCAGGTGGCTTCACCCACACCCGGCGAGTGATTAAAAAGCTATAAAAAACAAATACTTGAAAGCTTATCCAAGGTTTTTGACGACTCTACCACCACCACTCTTTATATATATCCACTAGGTTAATGGGGCATACGGCATGCGT
>JAYSQD010000165.1:0-5612 GCA_043721835.1 Arenimonas sp.
TGGCGAACGCCTGATTATTCCGAGTGTGACTGCGCCGAAGTAGCTTGCGTGTGTCGTCTGATGTATCTCAAACAATATCTCATCATTCATTCGCTATGACGACAACGATTGCTTTTGTAGGAGGCTCGCTTCCATGGATGGCGTAGGAGGCCGCTTGCGGGCGATATGTCACTCCCGCAATTTGGGAGTAGGAGGCCGTTTGCGGGCGATAATGTATTTGGGCGCAGCAAGCAGCGCCCCTACGACGATTACAGCGGCGTTAACCAGTTACGCGTATCCGGCGTTTTGCCGCTAAATAAACCGAAAAACAAATCCTGAATTTTCAGCGTCAAGGGGCCAGGTTTTCCAGCGCCCACTTGACGACCATCGACCGAGCGAATCGGTGTAATTTCGGCAGCGGTGCCGCACATGAAAAGTTCATCACACAGGTACAGGAATTCGCGCGGAATATCGCGCTCTATAACTTCGATGCCATTGTCCTTTGCCAGCGTCATGATGGTATTGCGGGTAATACCATTCAGCAGTGCTGCACTGACCGGCGGGGTATGCAATGCACCGCCAAATACCAGAAATAAATTCTCGCCGGCGCCTTCAGATAATAAACCGGTTGAGGCAAGTGCAATGCCTTCGCCAAAACCAAGGCGTCTTGCTTCGCGCGCGATTAATTGACCGGATAAATAATTACCACCGGCTTTTGCACCGGTGGGAATCGTGTTTGGCGCCATCCGCTGCCAACTCGACACACAGGCATCAATGCCGGCTTCAAGCACACCTGCACCGAGGTAGGGGCCCATATTCCAGGCAGCTACTGAAACACTGGTCGGGCAATCAGCAGATAAACCAAAACCACCCAGATCGCGAAAAGCAATCGGGCGCAAATAGGCTTTACCTAAATCATTGGCTTTAATGACTTCGTGGCAAGCGGCATTGATTTGATCGAGTGTGTAGGGAATCGGCATTTCATAAATTTTTGCCGAGTCATACAAGCGTTTATTGTGATCATTCAAACGAAAAATGGCGTGACCATTATGGGTTTCGTAACAACGAATACCTTCAAAAACCGACGAACCGTAATGCAAACCATGCGCCATCACGTGCACAGTGGCGTCTTGCCAACGCTTGATTTCGCCGTTGTGCCAAATGTAATCGGGATAGGTTTGTGTCATGGCGGAGCTCCTGAACGAAGCCGCTATTTTACCCTGATTACAGGCCGCTCAGAAGCGTACCCAATAGCATTGCATGTGTTTTTCTATACCAAAACGAAAGCTGCCGATCTCGGTTTGTTTTTTATTCCGATAAAAATCGACACGGATACCATAGGGTACGGGCGGGCCACGCGGCCGGGTTTCGATAAGATTGCCGTCCTGATCAAACTGCACTTGGGTATTTTCTGTTTCGGGAAATAATAAATCGACCGAGATCAATGATTGATAGCTCACTTGATTTAATTGATCGAGCCGCTTATTGGCTTGCGAAGTGTCATTGCCATTCCATAAAAACAGCCCCGAGGCCCGATTGATGTCGCCAGTTTCGAGTGCGCTGCGCAAATCCCAAAGTAGATCGTCCTGCGTGCGGGCGCAAGTTCGCACCGCGCCGTAGCCAATATTGCCGACCGGTTTTGGCAGGTCTTGCAATACCGCATTGACATCTTCACATTTTTTGTCGGTATAAATCACTTTGCCGTCTTTATCCTGGCAACGATTAATTGCTTGTGCAGTCGCGGTCTGCGCGCTCAAGGCGCAGCCGAGGTAAAGCAAAAATGTGATGAAGAAAAAACGCATTCAAAATAGCCCGTTAGCAGGCCATTAGACTAACTCGACTTTAGCCTAGACGCGAGAGCACCAGCTGCGTGGGTTTGGCCAGGTTCAGAGTGTAGAAATGCAGTTCCGGCACGCCATTGGCGAGTAGACGTTCACACATACCGGCAATAACGTCTGCGCCAAACTCGCGAATACTGGCGGCATCATCGCCATAAGCCTGCATGCGTTTATTGATCCAGCGCGGAATCTCGGCACCGCAGGATTCCGAGAAGCGCCTGAGTTGGGTGAAATTCGAGATTGGCATAATGCCGGGAATAATGTCCTGGTGAATCCCCTGCTTGCGTGCGGCATCGACAAAATAAAAATAGGCATCAGCATTGAAAAAATATTGTGTGATCGCGCTGTGTGCGCCAGCCTGTATTTTTTCCTGAAAGCGTTTCATATCATCCAGTGCATCTTCAGCCTGTGGATGCATTTCAGGATAGGCCGCCACTTCAATACGAAAATGGTCGCCGTGTTCTTCACGAATAAAACGTACTAGGTCGGCGGCAAAACGGAAGTCACCACTGCGTGCCATACCGGAAGGCATGTCGCCACGTAAAGCGACTACACGATCACAGCCAAGCGCTTTGTAGAGTTGCAATAGATTGGAAATTTCTTCGCGCGAACCGCCCATGCAGGACAAATGCGGTACGCCATTCAAGCCATGCGTCTGCCGTAATTCACGGACGGTTTCCGGCGTGTAACTTAGCGTTGAACCACCCGCACCAAAAGTGACCGATACGAATTCCGGAGAATGTGTTTTGAGTTTTCTTACAGTATTGGTAAGTTGCTCACGCTGTTCATCGGTTTTGGGTGGATAGAATTCGAAAGAAATTTTGGTCATGGTGTTTTCTTTGAGGTCGCGAGAGCATTTGCCCCCTCCCTAACCCTCCCCCAGAAAAAGAAAGAGCGGGGGAGGGGACTTGTAAACGTACTTTTCTAAATTTTTACTATTCCCGAGTCCCGAGTCCCGAGTCCCGAGTCCCGAGTCCCGTATTAGTAACGATAATGCTCAGGCTTATACGGACCTTCAACATCCACATTCAAATAAGCGGCTTGTTCCGTTGTCAGCTTGGTCAATACCACGCCAATTTTTTCCAGATGCAGACGCGCAACTTCTTCGTCTAGTTTTTTCGGCAGGATATACACCTTGTTTTCGTATTTGTCTTTGTTCGCCCACAAATCAATCTGTGCCAGCGTTTGATTCGAGAACGAATTGGACATCACGAAGCTCGGGTGGCCGGTGGCGCAACCCAGATTTACCAGACGGCCTTCGGCCAGCATGTAAATTGCATTGCCGTTAGCGAAAGTATATTTATCGACTTGTGGCTTGATGTTGAGCTTGACGGCAGTAGAAGTGTTTAAACGCTCGACCTGAATTTCATTATCGAAATGGCCGATGTTGCAAACGATGGCCTGGTCTTTCATGCCCTGCATATGTTCCAGCGTCAATACGTCTTTGTTACCCGTGGTGGTGACATAGATATCGCCACGGCCAAGGGTTGCTTCCACCGTGTTGACTTCAAAACCTTCCATCGAGGCTTGCAGTGCATTGATGGGATCAATTTCAGTCACCACAACGCGACAGCCATAAGCACGCAGCGAATGTGCCGAACCTTTACCGACATCACCGTAACCGCAGACGACGGCCACTTTACCGGCTAGCATGACGTCCATCGCGCGCTTCAAACCATCGGCCAAACTTTCGCGGCAACCGTACAGATTGTCGAACTTGGATTTGGTGACCGAATCATTCACGTTGATAGCGGGCACGAGCAGAGTACCTGCGTTAACCATTTGATATAGGCGATGCACGCCGGTCGTGGTTTCTTCGGAAACACCGCGCCAATCTTTCATCGCATTGGTCCAAAAGCCGGGGCGTTCAGAGGCTGTGCGCTTCAATAAATTTTTAATGACTTGTTCTTCGTGCGACTCAGACGCTGAGTTCACCCAGTCGGAACCTTGCTCCATTTCATAACCTTTGTGCAGCAATAAGGTCACGTCACCGCCGTCATCAACGACTAATTCAGGGCCTTTTCCGCCCGGAAATGTCACTGCATCCAATGTGCAATCCCAATATTCTTCCAGGGTTTCGCCTTTCCAAGCAAACACCGGCGTGCCGGTTTTGGCAATCGCTGCGGCAGCGTGGTCTTGCGTCGAGAAAATATTGCAGGAAGCCCAGCGCACGTTAGCGCCGATGTCTTTCAAGGTTTCAATCAGCACGGCCGTTTGAATGGTCATGTGCAGCGAGCCGGTGACGCGAACACCTTTCAAAGGTTTGGCGGAGGCGTATTTTTTACGGATCGACATCAGGCCTGGCATTTCGTGTTCGGCGATATCGAGTTCTTTGCGTCCCCAATCGGCCAAGCTCATGTCGGCGACTTTGTAATCGGGTTTAATATTAACTACTGCGTTCATTG
This sequence comes from Arenimonas sp., assembly GCA_043721835.1. Taxonomy (GTDB): domain Bacteria; phylum Pseudomonadota; class Gammaproteobacteria; order Xanthomonadales; family Xanthomonadaceae; genus Arenimonas. The sequence goes on from JAYSQD010000165.1 coordinate 4,223, forward strand.
TGAAGCTCCTGATATGTGTGTTTCATCTATTAATTAATGTGTAGACGAAAGGATATCGGGCGCCGTTGAAACGGTTTACCTTCATCGAGCCTGTTCCCTTGCGAAAAAAAATCTCACCGGGCTTGCAGCGCCCCTCGATGGGGTGGTGCTTGGTGTAGGAGGGCCTTCTAGGCCCGACCGATGTATCGGACCAATCGGTCGGGCCTAGAAGGCCTCCTACGAATTATTTCTTTATTTCTTTAAACCGGCGTCTTTACGTAGTGCATCGGCGCGATCAGTTTTTTCCCAGGAAAAAGCGGTAGCTTTATGTTTCTTGCCGGCGCCGTCGCTGTAGGTAACTTCATGCGGCTTGCGACCAAAGTGACCGTAGCTTGCGGTTTCCTGATAAATCGGATGCAGCAAGTCGAGCATTTTTGTAATGCCATACGGACGCAGATCAAAATGCGCGCGAATCAGTTTTTCGATTTTGTCGTCGCTGATTCTGCCGGTGCCAAATGTCGTTACCGAAATTGAAGTCGGTTCTGCAACGCCAATCGCATAAGACACTTGCACTTCGCAGCGGCTAGCCAAACCGGCAGCCACAATATTTTTTGCAACATAACGTGCAGCATAAGCAGCCGAGCGATCCACTTTCGATGGATCTTTACCCGAAAATGCACCGCCGCCGTGACGTGCCATGCCGCCGTAGCTATCGACAATAATCTTGCGACCGGTCAGACCGCAGTCACCGACTGGGCCGCCAATCACAAACTTGCCGGTCGGGTTGATATGGATCTTGCCTTTCGGCAAAGCCTTCAACCATTCTTTCGGCAATACTGGTTTCAGAATGTGTTCGTACACGGCTTCGACCAAAGCTTTTTGCTTGATGCCTTCATCGTGCTGGGTTGAAAGCACAACGGCATCCAAACCTAAAACTTTGTTGCCTTCATAACGCAGCGTGACTTGCGATTTTGCATCTGGGCGCAGCCATTTCAATTTGCCGCTCTTGCGAACCTTGGCTTGTTGCTCGACCAAACGGTGCGAGTAATACAAAGGTGCCGGCATGAATTCCGGTGCTTCGTCGCAGGCATAACCAAACATCAGGCCCTGATCGCCAGCGCCTTGTTCTTCTGGCTTCTTGCGGTCAACGCCTTGATTAATATCCGGCGATTGTTTGCCGAGCATATTAATGATGGCGCAAGTATGACCGTCAAAACCGACCGCAGAATTGTTATAGCCAATGTCGTTGATCACTTTGCGTGCGATCGATTCAATATCGACCCAAGCACTCGTAGTGACTTCACCGGCCACAATGGCGGCACCGGTTTTCACCATGGTTTCGCAGGCAACGCGAGCGCGTTTGTCTTGCGCAAGAATGGCGTCCAAAACAGCATCAGAAATCTGATCGGCG
>JAYSQD010000166.1:0-9627 GCA_043721835.1 Arenimonas sp.
TCCTACGGATTAAATTTCGTCGCTTCAGGTCGCCTGCAAGCGGCCTCCTACGGATTAAATTTCGTAGGAGCTTCAGTCGCCTGCAAGCGGCCTCCTACGGATTAAATTTCGTAGGAGGGCCCTTGGGCCCGAAATACTAATCCACCAACACCAGACGCAATTCCTTGGGTAGTGCAAACACGATATTTTCCGGTTCGCCATCAAGTTCGGTAACAACTCCGCCGCCGAGTGCTTGCAGCTTTGCAATAACGCCTTGCACCAAGACTTCAGGTGCCGATGCGCCTGCGGTGACGCCGATGTTCTTGCGATCGACTAACCATTCGGGTTTGATAAATTCGGCGCCATCAATCAAGTACGCTTCGCAGCCTTCTTTTTCCGAGAGCTCGCGCAGGCGATTAGAATTGGAGCTATTGATTGAACCTACTACCAATACTAAATCGCACTTGGCGGCCAATTCGCGCACGGCGTCTTGACGATTTTGTGTGGCATAACAAATATCATCGTGTTTCGGGCCTTGAATCATTGGAAATTTCTGCTTCAAGGCGGCGATGACATCGCGGGTTTCATCAACCGATAATGTCGTTTGTGTGGTGTAGGCAAAATTCTCAGGCTGCTCTACTTCCAGCGCCAAGGCATCTTCGACATCTTCGACTAAATAAATTTTTCCCTTGCCATCTTCTTGTCGCCATTGGCCCATGGTGCCTTCTACTTCAGGATGGCCTTCATGGCCAATCAAGACAACATCGCGACCGTTACGACAATGACGCGCCACTTCAATATGCACTTTGGTTACCAGCGGGCAAGTCGCATCGAAAATTTTCAGCCCACGCTCGGCGGCTTCTGCACGCACGGCTTGCGATACACCATGCGCACTGAATATGACTGTCGCGCCGGTCGGCACTTCGTCAAGTTCTTCGACAAATACCGCACCACGTTGGCGTAAATCTTCGACCACGAAACGGTTATGCACGACTTCATGGCGAACATAAATCGGTGCGCCAAAACTTTCAATGGCGCGTTTTACGATTTCAATGGCGCGATCAACACCGGCACAAAATCCGCGTGGATTGGCAAGCACGATATTCATTTTGATGCGTCCTTTTTTCGGAAGCTGAACAGTATCAATAATACTGCGCCTGCCACGATGCAACTATCGGCGATATTGAATACCGGCCAGGAAAAAGTCTTGTAATACCATTCGATAAAATCGATAACATAGCCATAGCGAAAACGATCAACCAAATTTCCCAGCGCCCCGGCAATAATCAGCGCGTACGGCAAGGCATCACGCCAATTTTTTCGCGGCATTTTGCTGAGCAAAACGATCAGCACAGCACTGACGGTGACTTTCATTACTACAAAGAACCAATGCGCCCACTCGCCGGAATTAGCCAGAAAACTAAAAGCCGCTCCGGTGTTGTGCGCTAATGTCCAATCCCAAAAACCGGCGATAAACGGCACTGACTCGCCCATTTGCAAGTTTGCAATGGCCATGTTTTTGGTCCACTGATCGAGCCCGATCAAAATAATGGAGAGGATTAGCCAGATTAGTGCGGAGGAAGATTTTGGGTTCGTGTTCATTATTTCTTTAGTACATGGAGTTGCTTCTGGGCCCCGGCGTTCGCCGGGGTGACGCTGTTTTTTAATTGCTACTCAATTCAATATCAAAAATATCGACGAACTTCGCCGACACCATTCACATTGAGCTCGCAGCGGCTGCAAAGTTCCGGATCGTCGCTGTGGCTGCCCACGTCTTCACGGTAATGCCAGCAACGCACGCACTTGGTATTTTTCGATGCCTGCGCATAAATAAATACCGGCGAGTTTTCCACGGCAACAGCTTGTTCGTTCTTCGCCGACAAGGGCTTGAGGTTCAATTGCGAGGTAATGAACAGGAAGCGGGCTTCGTCCGATATCCGTTGCAGTTTTTGCAACAAGGCATCGTCAACAAACACATCAACCTCCGCCTGCAAGGACGCTCCAATCTCGCCATTCACACGCATGGGTTCGAGCACTTTACTGACGGCATCACGCAATATAAATACGGCATCGAAATCTGCAGCGCTTAAGGCAGCATTTTCCGGCATTGCTTGCAGGTTTTCATACCAGGCGGTCATGAGCACATGCGCTTCGCGTTTGCCGGGCAAGGTCTGCCAGATTTCATCGGAAGTGAAACTTAACACCGGTGCAATCCAGCGCACGAAGGCTTCGGCGATATGGAACATCGCCGTTTGTGCCGAACGACGGCCAAGACTATCGACTTGCATTGTGTACAAACGATCTTTGGTAACGTCTAGATATAAGGCACCAAGATCGTTCGTACAGAAATTTTGCAACTTGCTGACAACCGCGGCGAAGTCGTAACGCTCGTAAGCGGCGATAATTTCTTCCTGCACTACCAATGTGCGTGCTACTGCCCATTGATCGAGCAACAACATTTTTTCGTTTGCAACGAGATTTTTTTCCGGATCAAAACCTGCCAGATTGCCCAGCAAGAAGCGTGCGGTATTACGAATGCGACGATAAGCATCGGCGCTGCGTTTCAAAATATCATCCGATACCGACATTTCATTGCGGTAATCAGTGGCGGCAATCCATAGGCGCAATACATCGGCGCCGAGCGAATCATTTACTTTTTGCGGCTCGACGGTATTGCCCAAAGACTTGGACATTTTTTTACCTTGCGCATCGACCGTGAAGCCATGGGTCAATACTTGTTTGTAAGGCGCAACGCCGTCCATCGCAATGCCGGTCAATAATGAACTTTGAAACCAGCCGCGATGTTGATCGGAACCTTCAAGATATAAATCGGCAGGTTTTAACAGACCATCTTGCGGACGTGCAGCGAGCACACATTCGTGCGTAACGCCGGAATCAAACCAGACATCGAGAATGTCTTTTACTTGATCGTAATTTTCTGCGTCGTCGCCCAAAAAATCGACTGGGTTTATTGCATACCAAGCATCAGCACCTTTTTGTTCAACAAGATTAGCCACTTCGCGCATCAATTCAACCGAACGCGGATGTGGTTCGCCGGTTTGCTTGTGAATGAATAAGGCAATCGGCACGCCCCAAGTACGCTGACGCGAAATGCACCAGTCCGGACGACCGTCGATCATGCCGATAATGCGGGCTTCGCCCCATTCGGGAATCCAGGCGACTTTCTTGATCGAGCTGAGTGCATCGGCACGCAGATTTGCCTGATCCATCGAGATGAACCATTGTGGTGTGGCGCGAAATGCGACCGGCGATTTGTGACGCCAGCAATGCGGATAGCTGTGGGTGAATTTTTCCGATGCCAACAAAACACCGCGTTCTTGCAATAGTGCAACAACAGTTTCGTTGGCTTTCCAGATATATTGACCGGCAAAAATTTCGGTGTTTGGTAAATAAATACCTTTGCCGTCAATCGGATTCAATACCTCAAGACCGTATTTCAAACCGACCGCGAAATCTTCCTGGCCATGGCCTGGCGCAGTATGCACGGCACCGGTACCGGCGTCGGTGGTGACGTGATCGCCGAGAATGATCGGAACAATGCGTGAATAAAACGGATGCTGTAGTTTCAGCAATTCAAGTGCTGCGCCTTTGGCACGACCAAGAATCGTCGCTTCACTCAAACCATAACGCACTGCCACGGTTTCGCTAAGCGCTTCGGCAACAACCAATAAAACCCGTATGCCTGCGCGTGACGGCCCTTCTATCAAAACATAATCAAGATCCGGGCCGAGAGTCACGGCCAGACTGGCAGGCAATGTCCATGGCGTGGTCGTCCAGATCGGCACTGAAACAATGGCTTCTGCACTATCGACGCCAAATTTTTCGGCAAGAGTTTTCGGATCAATGGCATCGTATGCAACATCAACGGCAGGCGATACTTTATCGGCGTATTCAATTTCTGCTTCTGCCAATGCAGAACCACAATCAAAGCACCAATGCACCGGTTTCGCACCGCGTGCCAGATGGCCGCGTTCAATAATTTTTGCCAGCGAGCGCAACATATCGGCTTCAAATTTGAAGTCCATGGTGCGGTAAGGGTTTTTCCAATTACCCAACACACCCAGACGCTGAAAATCTTTCGATTGCCCGTTGATTTGTTCGTTGGCGTATTCACGGCATTTCTGGCGGAAAGTTGCTGCGTCCATTTTGTCGCCGACCTTGCCGTGTTTTTTCTCGACGGCCAATTCAATCGGCAGACCGTGGCAATCCCAGCCCGGCACATAGGGTGCATCAAAACCCGATAACAGTTTTGATTTCACTACGATGTCTTTGAGGGTTTTATTAACAGCATGACCAATATGAATCGAACCATTGGCGTAAGGCGGGCCATCGTGCAACACAAATTTCTTTTCACGGGCGCCGGTTTTTTCACGAATGGCTTCATACCAATTCATGTCTTGCCAGCGCTTGAGCATGTCGGGCTCGCGCTTGGGCAAATCACCGCGCATCGGGAATGCAGTATCGGGCAGAGAAATTGTATGTTTGTAATCTTTTTTCACGTCACTCACGCGCTAACTCCAAGGTCTTTCTTATCGTTTTTGTCATGCTGTAAAATTTTTCTTGCCTGCTGTGAATCCAGATCCATTTGCTTGATCAATGCTGGCAAGTCATCAAACTTTTCTTCGTCGCGTAATTTGGCGACGAACTCGACGGTGATGCGTTTACCGTAAAGATCACCGTTGAAGTCAAACAGATGCGCTTCGAGCAATGGCTCGATGCCAAATACGGTCGGTCGCGTACCTAAACTGGACACGCTGGCCATTTTTTCCGGGCCAACGCCATACACCCAGGTTGCATAAATGCCGTGCAGCGCCGTGCGTTTACCAGCGAGGCGAATATTGGCGGTTGGATAACCTAACTTGCGGCCAAGCTGCCTTCCGTAAACCACTTTGCCGGCAATCGCATAACGGTGGCCAAGTGCTTTTTCTGCACCTTCCATATCGCCGCTAGATAATTGCAAACGCAAACGCGTGCTGGAAACACGTTCGCCTTCATGCAGTACCGGGATAATTTCATGTGCGGTAAAACCATATTGCTCGCCCAGTGTTTGCAGCATGGCAATATCGCCACGACGGCCTTTGCCGAAACGAAATTCCGGACCAACCCAAACTTCCTTTGCATTTAATTTGCGAACAAGCACTTGCTCGACAAAATCTTCTGCACTCATCGAACTTAGTTGCGCATTAAAACGCAGCAAGCCAACAACATCGCAACCTAGCGCCGCCAAACCTTCGAACTTGGCACGCGGCAATAACAAACGTGGCGGAGGTAATTCTTTCGAAAAAAATTCGCGCGGTAGTGGCTCGAAACTCAAGGCAACTAAAGATAAATTCGCAGTACGCGCGCGCAGGCGTGTGTGTTCGATTAGCGCCTGATGCCCGCGATGCAGGCCATCAAAGGCTCCAATACAAATCACACTTCCTGCCGGGCTGCACACTGGCGGGCCCGAAACGTCGCGAAACAAAGTCGTCATGGGCTAATTATAGCCTTGCCAAGAGCTATACGCCCTTCAAGTCCGACAATCGAAATCCAGTCGCAAATAAAACCAGGCAAAACGACAAGCCACCTGCTGAAATGACGGCAGTCAGAGTCCATATGCGGCCCCAAACGCCCAGCGGTGACCATTCGCCGACATAATATAAACATGCCGAAAGCACCAAGGCCATGGCGACACAACCAAGGCCGAGCCTGAGCCAATGTCTGCCCCAACCTGGCTGCGATTGATAAATTCCAAGACGTTTAAAGGCTCGCCAAAGCAGCCATAAATTCAGATAACTGGACATTGCACTCGCCAGACCCAAAGCCGCGTGCAGCCCGGGAATTTTCGACAATTCCGAAAGCCAATCACCCTGCATTTGATCCGGTTTCAACAGGTAAAACATTAGTCCGACCAACAGCAAATTGAATACCATGTTCATTACCATGGCCACGAGCCCGGCCTTGACTGGCGTGATGGTGTCCTGTCTTGCATAAAAAGCCGGCAATACGACTTTCACCAGCACATAGGCAGGCAAACCCAAACTGAGTGTGGACAAGGAGAATGCTGCCATCTGTGCATCGTGTGCGGTGAAATTTCCATGTTGATAAAGCGTAATCAGTAATGGCTTCGACAGCAGCAAAAGCCCAAGCATGGCAGGCACCGAAAGCAGCAAAGCAGTGCGTAAACCCCAGTCCAGCGCCTTGTTGAACCCGGCCGTGTCGGTAGCCACATGATGCCGGGACAATGACGGCAAAATAACAGTGCCCAGCGCGACGCCAAACATGCCCAAAGGAAATTCCAGCAGGCGATCGCTTTGTGATAACCAGGTTTGCGAGCCCGTGATCAAGAAGGAAGCAATCAGGGTATCGAGCAACAAATTGACCTGCATGATCGAAGAACCGAACAAGGTCGGTATCATTAATTTCATGGTTTTCTGGACTTCTGGCGAACCCCAGCCCCAGCGAGGCCAAGCCAGCAACTTAAGTTTGGCCAGAGTCGGTAATTGCACCAGCAATTGCAGCAAGCCGGAAATCAGAATAGCCCAGGCCAGCGCAGTAATCGGCACCTGAAAATGCGGTGCCCAATACAATGCCGCCAAAATCATGCAAACATTCATGATGACCGGAGTAATAGCGGGAATCGCAAAACGATGGAACGTATTCAACACACCACCAGCCATGGCCGTCAGCGAAATAAACAGCAGAAACGGGAAAGTGATTCTTAACAAATCGCTGGTCAGCTGAAATTTGGCAGGCTCGTCGTGCGCACCCATCGCAAACAGACTAGTCACTTGCGGCGAAAAAAAGACGCCGATGGCAGTGACAATCAATAAAATCGCCCCCAAAGTCCCCGAAACGCGCGCAATCATTAATCTAAGCTCGTCGTGGCTGACGGTTTCCTTGGCTTCGGTCAATACCGGCACAAAAGCCGTGGAAAACGAGCCTTCAGCGAACAATCGCCGCAAAAAGTTGGGAATCCGGAACGCTACCCAGAAGGCATCCGTAGCCGCACTTGCGCCAAACGTGGTGTTGACCACCACTTCGCGCAATAAGCCCAAGAGCCGGGAAACAAAGGTGCCGCCGGTAAAAGAGACCAGAGAACGCAACATACTGGGACGACTCATGCCGCTACTACTCCATGTAAGGGGAAAAAACCCCAAGGTAATTGACTCAAGTCCATGAATCCGCCATAATTTGTGGTCTTTCTACCCCTATTTTACGTTCAGGAGCCCGCTGTGGCCAATATTAAATCCGCCAAAAAGCGCGCCAAGCAAGCTGTAGTTCGTAACGCGCGCAACACCAGTCACCGTTCAATGTTGCGTACTGCCGTTAAGCGCATCCTCAAAGCCATCGAAGGCAATGACGTTGTTGCTGCTGAAGCCGCCTACAAAGTTGCCGTGCCAATTCTTGATCGCTATTCGGCTCGTGGTTTGATCCACAAGAATAAAGCCGCTCGCCACAAGAGTCGCATCAATACCCGCATCAAGGCAATGAAAGCCGCTTAATTGAGCGCCGTCATTGATTGAACAAAGCCGCAGCGATGCGGCTTTTTCATTTCTGGCGCAAAATGTACTGAAATATTTGTCGTCCCCGCGCAGGCGGGGATCCAGAATTGCAAAGTCACAAACTACTATAGTTACTGGATTGACCAGCTTCGCTGTTGAAAAGCATTTCCGCCTTCGCAGGAATGACGTTTTAAAAATTCAATCAATTTGATCGTCAGGTTAATCGTGAATACCCAAGCCCTTATCCACACCGCTTTCTACAAATTTGTCCGCATTGAAGATACCGATGCGGCCGTCATGATTTTGCGCGAATTAACGCAGGATTTGAAAGGCAGCATTCTCGTTGCGAGTGAAGGTATCAATGGCATGTTGGCGGCGTCAGAATCTGCGATTACCGATTTTGAATATGGATTGCAAAATGATCCGCGCTTCGCGGGCGCTTTCGAAGGTATCGCATTCAAACGCAGTCCTTGCAAAACGACACCGTTCGGAAAAATGAAGGTTCATAAAAAAACCGAAATCGTGCCGCTCGGAATTTCCGATGTCGATGCCACAAAAACCGGTACTAATTTAAGTCCACAAGCATGGCGTGAGTTGATCGCACAAGAAGATGTCGTGCTGCTGGATAACCGCAATAGTTTTGAATTCCGTCTGGGTCGCTTCAACAATGCCATTGATCCGGGCGTAGGTAATTTTCGCGACTTCCCGGAATACGTCAAAGCCAATGTCGATCAGTGGAAGGCCGATGGCAAGCGCGTTGCAATGTATTGCACCGGCGGCATTCGCTGCGAAAAAACCAGTGCATGGATGCTGGATATGGATATTCCGGTCTTTCAACTGGAAGGCGGCATCCTGAATTATTTCAAGGAAATGCCGGATGCCGAAAAAGACTGGCAAGGCGAATGTTTTGTTTTCGACAACCGCATTGCACTCGACACGCATCTTGAGGAAACCGGCACCACACTGGAAGATGTTTACAACGGCGAACCCGACGGCGAATGGCGTTTGAACCGCGCCAAAAAACTCGCTGCCGCGAACGACTAATGCTACTCACACGCGATGGTGTTGGCCCCAGCGTAATTACACTGCCGGTTGGCGACTGGTTATTGGTGATTGATTTTTTGATGGAGCGCTTCAGCGCCATTCCGCGCGATGAATGGCTGGCGCGCATGCAAAATAATCTAGTGATGGACGAGAACGGCCAGACCGTACATCCAGACCGCCCCTATCAATCCCATCTGAAAATTTATTATTACCGCGCGCTCGAAAATGAAACCCCGATTCCGTTTGAAGAAAAAATAATATTTCAAGACGAGCATATTATCGTCGCCGACAAACCACACTTCCTGCCGGTTATGCCGGCCGGTATTTATCTACAGCAAACTTTACTGGTTCGCCTGAAACGAAAAACCGGCATTGAAAGCCTGGTTCCGATGCATCGCATTGATCGTGAAACTGCAGGTCTGGTGGTATTTGTGATCAAGCCCGAAACCCGCGGCGCTTATCAATCGCTGTTTCTGAGCAAGTCGGTAGAAAAGTGTTACCAGGCAATTGCAGCCTATCGCCCTGACCTGGTTTTTCCGATCACCTACAAAAGCCGCTTGCAGGAAAGTGAAAACTTTATGCAGATGGAAGCCATTGAAGGCGAAGCCAATTCCGAAACACTGATTGAAGTGTTAGAGCACCGGGATGGCTTGGCGAGTTACCAATTAAAACCGATCACCGGAAAAAAACATCAATTGCGTGCGCATATGTCTGCACTAAGCATACCGATTTTGAATGATCTTATTTATCCAGTGCATCGTGCAGCCGACCAGGATAACTACGAGAAGCCGCTACAATTATTGGCACAGCACATTGCATTTGTTGACCCTATAACGGGGCAGGAGCGTGCGTTTGAATCGAAGCTGCAACTTCGAGGACTTTCGTAGGCGGCCGCTTGCGGGCGACCACGTCGCGGGCCCAAGGGCCCTCCTACTGTTTTCGTGGGAGCGCCCGTCAGGCGCGAATGGCCTGGCGATCTTTAGATTCACAAGAAGCCAGACACAAGTATTCTTGACGACGTAGATTGATCACTACAAATTATTGCAGATTCACTGAAGCGCGTTTAGGCGTGACAAATCCGGCGAGGCTTTTCGCGCCT